>NZ_JAVAYL010000011.1:0-271902 GCF_054185225.1 Bradyrhizobium sp. 18BD
TGCGTGCGGATAGCGGCCGGTCCGTCGGAAAGATGATCGAACAACATCGTTGTCTCCAGGTTGAGTGCTTCAGCAACCTCAGTCTGGCCTCAGACCCGGTCGCTATCCACTCCCCATGGAATCTTCGCTGCGCTCGCAATGACGATTGTGGAGGCAGTGCGGGGACTTAACTCGCGTCACGCGCGCAGCCCCGCAGCAGCAGGCGCCTCTTGACGCCTACTGTGCATGGGGTTGTTTTCGCACTTTTTAGTTCAGCCCCGTCCGACGAACGGCATCTTGGTGGCCATGACGGTCATGGTCAGCACGTTGGCATCCAGCGGCAGGCCGGCCATGTAGGCGACGGCATCGCCGACCGCCTTGGCGTCCATGCGCGGCTCGTGCTTGGTGGTACCGTCGGGCTGCAGCACGCCGGGGCCGTTGACCATGCGGTCGGTCATCGGCGTGGCGGCATTGCCGATGTCGACCTGGCCGACCGCGATGTCGTACATGCGGCCGTCGAGGTTCGAGGCCTTGGTGAGGCCGGTGATGGCGTGCTTGGTCGAGGTGTAGGCCGCTGAGAACGGACGCGGAGCATGCGCCGAGATCGAGCCGTTGTTGATGATGCGGCCGCCGCGCGGGGTCTGGTCCTTCATGATGCGGAAGGCGTGCTGGGTGCACAGGAACGGGCCGGTGAGGTTGGTGTTCACCACCGCCTGCCACTGCTCGAGGCTGAGGTCCTCGAAGTTCACGGCGGGCGCGCCCATGCCGGCATTGTTGAACAGCACGTCGAGGCGGCCATAGGTCGCCTTCACCTTGTCGAACAGCGCGGCAATGGCGTCCGGCTTGGTCATGTCGGCGGTGACGCACAGGCTCTTGCCCGCGGGGCCGAGCTTGGCGGTCTCCTCGAGCATCTCCATACGGCGTCCGACCAGCACCACGGTGAAGCCGGTGTTCATCAGCGCCAAGGACGCGGCGCGCCCGACACCGGTGCCGGCGCCCGTCACCACTGCGATCTTTTTCGCTTCACTCATCGTTTCCTGCCTTTTCTCTCAAGCTGTCAGGTTTTGGGTTCTTTTTCGTTCTTGTAGGGCGGCCGCGGAATGTTCTGATGCGCCGCGCGCAAGGCCGCCGACCAGCGCGAGCGCAGATCGTGGAAATAGGGCTCGCCCGCCTCGATGCGGTGGTTGAGGTCGGCATCGCAGGCATCCGCGCGCACCACCAGCACGTCGATCGGCAGGCCGACGCCGAGATTGGAGCGCATGGTCGAGTCCATCGAGATCAGGCCGGTCTTCAGCGCCTCGTAGAGCTCGACGTCGTAATGCATGGCGCGGTCGAGCACCGGCTTGCCGTATTTGTGCTCGCCGATCTGCAGGTAGGGCGTGTCGGTGGTGCACTCGATGAAATTGCCGGCGGTGTAGACCATGAACAGGCGCATCCGCGCGCCCTTGATCTGGCCGCCGAACAGGAAGGAGACGTCGAAGGAGACATCCTCGGACTTCAGCGCCGGGCCTTCGGTGGCGTGCACCGCCCGGATCGCCCGGCCGATGCGCTGGGCCGCCTGGAACATGGTCGGCGCGTTCATCAGCGTCTCGATCTCGCCCGTATTGGGGTCTTCCAGACCCTCGGTCAGGGTCGAGAGCACCGACTGGCTGATGGCGAGGTTGCCGGCGCTGGCGATCGCCATGATGCGGTCGCCGGGCTTGGAGAAGATGTGCAGCTTGCGGAAGGTCGAGACATTGTCGAGGCCGGCATTGGTGCGGGTATCGGCGATCATCACCAGACCGTCCCGAACCAGGATTCCGCAACAATAGGTCATTTCCAGTCCCCGAACGCGTTTGCGCGAAATTACTAGCCAATTTCGCCGGCTACTCCAACCCCCGATTCCCGGGGGGCGAGGCTGTCATTCCGGGGCGCGCGTCAGCGCGAGCCCGGAATCCATTGGGCCGCAGAGTTGGTGGAGGAATGGATTCTCAGGTGCGCAAGTGCGCACCGTAGCTCGCGACTTCGTCGCGCCCCGGAATGACAGGTGAGCTCTGCGAACGCGATCGACCTTAGTCAGCCGTATCGGCCAGAAACGCTGCGTCGACGGGAACGCCGAGTGCGGTGACCAGCCGGTTCGTCGCCGCGGCCATGCCGACGATGGCGAGCAGCTCGGCATATTCAGCCTCGGTCATGCCCTTGGCCCGGGCGGCGGCCGTGTGGGAATGGATGCAGTAGCTGCAGCCATGCGCGATCGACACCGCGACATAGAGCATTTCCTTGACCTTGGGATCGAGCGTGCCCGGACCCATCACCTCCTTGAGGCTCTCCCAGGTCCGCCGCAGCGTCTTCGGATCATGCGCCAGCGCGCGCCAGAAATTGTTGATGAAGTCCGACTTCCGCACCTTGCGGATGTCGTCGAAAACGGCGCGCGCCTCGCTGGAGAGTTCACCGTCCGAAAGCAGCTTCACGGTCGCCATGATGGGGTTCCTCGCAGGGCCTGGTCTGACCCTGCGATTGTAGCACGGCCGATGCGGTCAGCCGGCATGGTCAGCCGAACGGCGCAAGGCCAGCTTGCCGACATCGACATATTGCCGCTGCTGCGCGTGGGCGTGCTGGGCGGCGACGTGAAGATCGCGCAGGCGCCGCTGCAGGGGCGAGCTGTCGTAGACCGCGCTGCTGCCGGCCAGCGCAAAGCAGGCATCCGCGATACCGACGCAGGTGGTGGCGAGCCAGGCCGCGGACCTCGCCCCCTCGATCATGAGGTCTTCATCGTTCAGCGTTCCCGCCAGCGCGTGACGCCAGTGGCTCGCGGCCTGCGCCTCTTGAAACGCCTGCGCGGCCGCAAGGTCGGCGGAAATCCGGCCGAGATCGTACTGGAAGGTCTCGGACTCCCGCATCGGCGTGGCCGCATATAATTGCTGCCGACCCGTGTGGGCCAGCGCGAGCAGCTCATCGACGGTGCCTTCGGCCATGCCCACCGCGAGTGCGCCGTGCACCAGGGGCAGCCATTGCCGCAGCGCTTGATAGAGCGGACCCGGCTGCTGCGGGGGGCGTATCGAGATCGAAGAAATCAGCCTCGGGAACCAGCCTCTCCTGCAGCGTGACGTGGTGGCTGCCGGTGCCCTTGAGACCGGCCGCGTGCCAGGTGTCCTCGATGTCACAGTCGTAGGCCGGCAGCGCCACGACGCGAACCAGCGGTTTGCCTTGCGCACCCGGGATCGGCTTGCCGTTTTCGGTGACGATGCAGAACCCGCCGATCCAGTCGGCATGTGTGCAACCGCTGGCGAAGGGCCAGCGGCCCTTGACGCGATAGCCGCCGGCGACGCGCTCCGCGGTGCCGCCCGGCTGGGATGAGCCGCAGATCGCCGTATCAGGCCCGTTCTTGTAAATGCGCTTGTACAATTCCGGGGGCGATGCGGCGACGAAGAGGCTGCTGGATCCGGCAACGCACGTGATCCAGCCGATCGAGCCGTCGAGACGGGCCAGTGCCTTGATGACCTCGAGACCGTGAGGAAAATCCAGTTCCAGTCCGCCATGGCTCCGCGGCACGAACATCCGGAAGATCCCGATCGACCGCAGCCGCTCCACGATGTCGCGCGGGACGCGACGCCCGACTTCGATCTCGGCGGCGCGTGCCGTGATCTCGGGTGCCAGATCCCGGATGCCTGCAAGCATCTCCCGGAGGGGATCGCGCAGTGGCACGGAATGCTTTTTGGTTTTCTCTTGAAGCCGCATCTGTCTCAACCTCTGTTGCGGAAACGGATCGCAACGGAAATTGGACGGCGCGTGCTACCGCGCGGTTTCAGCGCGGCGGCTGTCGATTACGGCTGTAACGATTGCGCCTCGAGATATCGACGGGACTAGCCCTGCCGCTGTGATTGCGACTGCGATTGCCCGCCGCGATTGGCCTGCTCGACCTTGACCGCGACCGTCAGCGTCTCGGCGCCGCCGCCGTAGCGGGTGCCGCGCACCGGGGCCGCGCCGAGATAGTCGAGCCCGATCGCGACGCGGACATGGGCGTCGGTGGTGCAGATGGAGTTGGCGGGATCGAAGCCGACCCAGCCGAGATCGGGAACATAGGCCTCCGCCCAGGCGTGGCCGGCATCCTGATGCACGGTGCCGTCCGAGCGCAGGAAATGGCCGGAGACGAAGCGCGCCGGCACGCCGCCGCTGCGCGCGCAGGCGATGAAGATATGCGCGTAGTCCTGGCACACGCCGCGCTTGAGCGTGAACGCCTCGGCCGCCGACGTGCCGCTGTTGGTCGGGTCCTCGTCGAAGGTCATGTGATCGCTGATCTCAGTCATCAGCGTGTGCAGGAAGCCGAGCGTGTCGCTCTCGGCCTCGCTGCGCAGCTGGCGCGCGACGGCCATCATGGCAGGGTTCACGGTGGTGAGGTCAGTGGGGCGCAAAAACATCTCGGCCGGAAAGCGCTCGTCGGCGCCGCGCAGCACGCCGCCGGTGTCGTGGGTCTCGATCAGGCCCTCGGCGGTGATCTTGATGTCGCCGACGGGTCCGCAGGAGAGCACATGGGTGACGTTGCCGAACGCGTCCTCATGGGTGTCGAGCTTGGTGTCCGTGGAGACGTCGATCTGCCACTCCGCCACATACTGCCCGTCATGGCTGCACGGCGTCATGCGCAGAATCTGGATCACGCTGGTCGCCGCCGGCTCGTAGCGATAGGTCGTGGTGTGCTGGATTCGCAGGCGCATGGTGTTTTGGTTCCGTCATTCCGGGTTCGCCCGTCGGGCATCCCGGAACGACCGCGTGTATCAGATCAAATACTGCTTCGTGATGATTTCGCCCAGCCTGGAATTGTCCGCGATGAATTCCTGAATGAATTCATGCACGCCATGCTGGAAGATGTCGTTCATATTGCTGTGTTCGAGCCGGTTGCGGATGCCGCGGGCGTGGCGCTGGGCCGGGCCCTGGCGGCCATAGGCGACGCCGATCTGGTCGAGATTGCGCACGAGATTGTCGTAGCAGCTGGCGAGCGAGCGCGGCAGCGTGCCGTTGAGGATGAGCAGATCCGCGACCAGCCACGGTTTCAGTGTCTCGCGATAGACCCAGTGATAGGCCGTCAACGCCGACACCGAGCGCAGGATCGAGCTCCACTGATAGAAGTCGAGCGGGCCGCCGACGTGCTCCTCTTCCGGCAGCAGCACGTGATACTTCACGTCGAGAATACGGGCGGTGTTGTCGGCGCGCTCCAGATGCAGGCCGAGTCGCGAGAACCAGTAGGCGTCGTTGCGCAGCATGGTCCGGTAGGCCGAGCCGTCGAAGCGCAGCGAGGTCTCCTGCACGAAGCGCAGGAACTTTGCCAAATCCTCGCGCGTCGAGGTGCCCTTGCTCCAGACCTCCTGCAACTCGATCCAGGCCGAGTTGATGGTGTCCCACATCTCGCTCGTCAGCGCGGTGCGCACCGAGCGCGAGTTCAGCCGCGCCGCCTCGATGCAGTTCCGGATCGAGGAGGGGTTGTCCGCGGAGAACGAGAGGTAGTCGACGACGTTGTGCTCGTTGGCTTCCTCATATTGTTGATAGAAGCTGGCGGCGACGCCGGCGGTGAGCAGCGCCGAGTCCCATTCGTTGGTCTTGCCGATATAGGCGGCGGGCAAGGCGGTGACGCGCAGCGTCGCATCGATGGTGCGCGCGAGATACTCGGCCCGTTCGACGTAGCGGGCGAGCCAGTAGAGGTTTTCGGCGGTACGCGACAGCATCTCTCTACTCGTCCAGGATCCAGGTGTCTTTGGTGCCGCCGCCCTGGCTCGAATTCACCACGAGCGAGCCTTCCTTCAGCGCGACGCGTGTCAGCCCGCCCGGCACGATGGTCGTGCTCTTGCTGCCGGTCAGCACGAACGGCCGCAGGTCGACGTGGCGCGGCGCGAGGCCGGACGCGGTGCAGGTCGGGCAGGTCGAGAGCGCCAGCGTCGGCTGCGCAATAAAACCTTCCGGCTCGCGCTTGAGCTTTTCGCGGAACGCCTCGATGGTCGCTTTCGTCGCGGCCGGGCCGATCAGCATGCCGTAGCCGCCGGAGCCGTGAACCTCCTTGACGACGAGATCGCCGAGATTGTCCAGCACGTAAGCCAGATCCTTCGGCTCGCGACAGCGCCAGGTCTGCACGTTCTTCAGGATCGGCTCCTCGCCGAGGTAGAACTTCACGATGTCAGGCATGTAGGAGTAGATCGCCTTGTCGTCGGCGATGCCGGTGCCGACCGCGTTGGCGAGCGTGATGTTGCCGGCCGCATAGGCCGACATCAGACCGGGCACGCCCAGCACGGAGTCGGGGCGAAAGGTGAGGGGATCGATGAAATCGTCGTCGACGCGGCGATAGATCACGTCGACCCGTTTCAGCCCCTCGGTCGTCCGCATGAACACTTCGTTGTTCTTGATGACGAGGTCGCGGCCTTCGACCAGCTCGATGCCGAGCTTGTCGGCGAGGAAGGAGTGCTCGTAATAGGCGGAGTTGTAGACGCCCGGCGTGAGCAGCGCGACCGTCGGCTCGCCGGACGCGCCGTGCGGCGCGACCGAGCGCAGCGCCGAAAGCAACTCGTCCGGATAGCGCTCGACCGGCGCCACCCTGTGGCGGGCGAACAGGTCCGGAAACAACCGCATCATGATCTCGCGGTTTTCCAGCATGTAGGACACGCCCGACGGCGTCCGCGCATTGTCCTCCAGCACGATGAAGTCCTCGGCATCGACCCGGACGATGTCGATGCCGGCGATGTGCACGTAGACGTCGTGCGGCACCTGCTGGCCGTTCATCTCGGGCCGGAACACCGGGTTCTGGAAGATCAGATCGTCAGGCACGATCTCGGCGCGGAGGATGTCGCGGCCGTGATAGATGTCGCGCAGGAACATGTTCAGCGCCTTCACGCGCTGCTTCAGCCCCTTTTCCAGCACCGCCCATTCCCTGCCGGACATGATCCGCGGGATCACGTCGAACGGGATCAGGCGTTCAGTGGAATCGGAGTCCCCATAGACCGCGAAGGTAATGCCGATGCGGCGGAAGAGGAGCTCAGCCTCCTGACGGCGATATTCGAGCGCCTCGGGAGGCGTCTCCTTGAGCCAGCGTGCCAGCTCCTGATAGGCGGGGCGAAGGTCCCCGCCGGGAATATTCATTTCATCAAACGCGACTGCCATAGATCCCGACTGTTCTCCGTGGCCATGCGGCAAGAGTGCATGACTTTGAGGAGGTAGCAAGGGCCGGGCCAGCGCGATAAGCATGGACTGGCACGATTTACCGGGGATGGCCGGTGGCGTGCCTGAAAAAATGGCTGAGGACTGCTTATTTCGGCAGCAAAACCGCGTGACTTCAACGCGTTACCTCGGCAAAGTCGGGCCGACAGGTGAGGGACTTAAGGTATGAGCGAGATCGTCACGGCGGGCATTCTGGTCATCGGGGATGAAATCCTGTCCGGCCGGACCAAGGACAAGAATATCGGCTTCATCGCCGAATACCTGACCAATATCGGCATCGACCTCAAGGAAGTCCGGGTGGTCTCCGACGACGAGGCCGACATCATCGCCGCGCTGGATGCACTGCGGAAACGCTACACCTACGTCTTCACCACCGGCGGCATCGGACCGACCCATGACGACATCACCGCCGACAGCGTCGCCAAGGCCTTCGGCGTCGGCATTGACCATCACCCCGAGGTGGTCGCCCGTTTCCGCGAGCGTTGGAGCGGGCAGGACCTCAACGAGGCCCGCCTGCGCATGGCCCGCATCCCCGATGGCGCCGAGCTGATCCAGAGCGCGACCATCCTCGCCCCCGGCTTCAAGATCGGCAACGTCATCGTGATGGCCGGCGTGCCCTCGATCATGCAGGCGATGATGGACATCGTCTCGCCCAAGCTGAAGTCGGGCGTGCGCATGCTGTCCGAATCGGTCCGCGCCAATGCGCGGGAGGGCGACATCGGCAGCCCCTTGCGGGCGATCGCCGAGGCTCATCCCGACACCATCATCGGCAGCTATCCCTTCATGGATGAGGACTCGAAGCCGAACACCAATCTGGTGGTGCGCTCTCGCGATGCGGATAAGCTGGCATCCGCGATGGCGGCGGTGAAGGAAATGCTGGCGGGATTGAACATCACCCGGTAGCAGAGGCTGCCGGAGGATGATTGGCAGGAGACGACAATGGCTGGTGAAGCACCGGAACTGAGCGCGCAGGAACGGGCGGGCAAGGCCTTCCCGGTCTCGTGGGACCAGTTCCACCGCGATTGCCGGGCGCTGACCTGGCGGCTCAACGAGGTCGGTCCGTTCCACGCGGTGATCGCGATCACCCGCGGCGGGCTTGTGCCGGCTGCGATCGTCGCCCGTGAGCTCGGGGTGCGCGTGATAGACACGGTCTGCATCGCCAGCTACGACCACAACAAGCAGGGCGAGCTTCAGGTGCTCAAGGGCATCTCGGAAGCCGCGATGAAGCTCGGCGGCGGCACCGGCAAGGGCCTGCTGATCGTCGACGACCTCGTCGACACCGGCAAGACCGGCAAGCTGGTGCGCGAGATGCTGCCCGACGCGCATTTCGCCACCGTCTATGCCAAGCCGCAGGGGCGCCCGCTGGTCAACACCTTCATCACGGAAGTCTCGCAGGACACCTGGATCTTCTTCCCCTGGGACACCGCGCTGTCGTACCACCCGCCGCTCCGCGACGGGGCGGCGTAGTTTTTCTTCGCCTCGCCCCGCGTGCGGGGAGAGGCCGCGCCGAAGGCGCGGGTGAGGGGGAGCTTCCGCGAGTCCGTCTCTCACCTTATTTGTGGAGGCAGCCCCTCACCCCAACCCTCTCCCCGTAAGAACGGGGAGAGGGAGTGGACCCGCACCATGCCCCTGCAAAACCGTGTCACGCCGACTGGCGAGATCATCGCCACCCCGCATCGGGGCATGTTCACCGGCAATCGCGGTATCATCCATGATCCCGCGACGAAGACGCTGCTGAGGAAGCGCTGGTCGTCGCCGGCCTGGCTCACCTGCACCTGCGAATTCCGTGGCCGCCGCCGCGAAGTGATGGCGCAGCAAAGCTGGACCGAGCTGTTCTTCCTCGACGAGGCCACCGCGCTCGCCGCTGGACATCGTCCCTGCTTCTACTGCCGGCGCGACGATGCCAATCGCTTCCGCGCCGCGTGGGAGAAGGGCAACCGCGTGCACGACGTCCGCATGCACGACATCGACACCGTGCTGCATCACGAGCGGCTCGATCACGGCAAGAAGCGGCTGCATGTCCTGCTGGTGCCGCTCGATCAACTCCCTGACGGCGCGATGGTGCAGCAGGGCGACGAGAGCTTTTTGGTGACGCAGGGCAGGGCGCTGCTGTGGTCGCCGGCGGGGTATGTCGGAGCGCGCGAGCTCGAAGCCGCGCAGTTGCTGACGCCGCCATCGACGCTGCGTACGATGAGTGCCGGCTATGAGATCACGCTCCATCCCAGCGCATACAGCGCTCCCTCCGCCGCAAGGGGGGAGGGAACATAGCGTCGCGTGTGGCTACTTCAGCGGCCGCCCTTGCTCATCCACCGTCGTGCGCGCATCGCGCAGGGCCCATTCGCGGATGATTTGGCGGCAGCGGGTCAGCTCAGCCTCGTTGGCGCTGCCGGCTTGCTTCTCGGCTCGCTCCACCATGGCCTTGCAGTTCAGCAGCACCGAGCGATCCTCGGCATGCGCAAAGGTGGTCGCCGCAAGTGTCGCGACGGCGAGTGCCGCCCGGATCGCCACCATCACCCCAGCTTCTCGCGCGCCAGCGCAGCGCCGGCGCCAAGCGCCATCAGCTTGGCTTCGGCGATCTCGCGCCGCATCGGCGCCATCCCGCAATTGGTGGTGGCGATGATGTTGCTCTTCGGCACGAACTTCGACACCGCATCGATCACCTGCACGACGTCCTCGGCTGTCTCCACCGTGTCGCTGGCGACGTCGATGACGCCGGCCTGCACGATCTTGTTCTTGAGCAGCGCGAGCAGGTCGAGCGGGACTTTCGAGTTGCGGCACTCGATCGCGACCTGCTGGATCGGGCTGGCATCGATCGCCGGGAAAATCTGCTCGTACTGCCGCCACTGCGCGCCGAGCGTTTCCTTCCAGTCGGTGTTGGCCTTGATGCCGTAGCCGTAGCAGATGTGGACGGCTGTGGTGCAGGTCAGCCCCTGTGCGGCGCGCTCCAGCGCCTTGATGCCCCAGTCGTTGACCTCGTCCATGTAAACGTTGAAGGCGGGCTCGTCGAACTGCACGAGATCGACGCCGTCGGCCTGCAACGCCCTGGCTTCCTCGTTGAGCAGCTCGGCGAAGGCGAACGCCATCTTGACGCGGTCGCCATAGTAACGGTCGGCGATGGTGTCGATGATGGTCATCGGGCCGGGCAGGGTGAATTTCAGCTTCTTCTTCGTGTGCGCGCGCGCCGCTTGCGCCTCAAAGGCATGGACGCGACCCCTAAGCCGGAGTGGCGCCACCACCTGCGGCACCATCGCCTTGTAGCGATCCTTGCGGATGCCCATCTCGACCTTATGGGCGAAATCGATGCCCTCGATCTTCTCCAGAAAACCGTGCACGAAATGCTGGCGCGCCTGCTCGCCCTCGGTGACGATGTCGATGCCGGCGTCTTCCTGGATCTTCAGCCAGATCAGCGTCGCGTCGCGCTTGGCGCGGAATAGCTCGTCACCTTGCGACTTCCAGGGCGCCCAGAGCATGTTGGGCTCGGCGAGCCATTCCGGCTTCGGCAAGGAGCCGGCGATCGTGGTTGGAAACAGCATGGCGGCCCTCCCGGCAGGTTGTGTTGCGCCTCTTCCTGCCATGTCTTAACGTCAAGGTACAGAACAACAAAAGTCGCTTTCTATTCCATCGGCGATGACAGGGAAGGCCCAAAGAAAGGGCCACGGAAAGGCCAGAGGAAGGGCATGATCGACCTCTATTACGCGCCGACGCCGAACGGCTGGAAAATCTCGATCATGCTGGAGGAACTCGGGCTTCCCTATACGGTGAAGCCCGTCAACATCCGCGCCGGCGAGCAGTTCACCCCTGAGTTTCTGGCGATCTCGCCTAACAACCGGATTCCCGCGATCGTCGATCATGAGCCCGCCGACGGCGGCGTACCGTTCTCGGCGTTCGAGACCGGCGCGATCCTGATCTATCTGGCGGAGAAGACCGGTCGCTTTCTGCCCGCTGATTTGCGCGGCCGCTCCACCACCATTCAATGGGTGATGTGGCAGATGGCGGGGCTTGGGCCGATGCTCGGCCAGCATGGCCATTTCGCGCTCTATGCGGCGGAAAAGATTCCCTACGCGATCGAGCGCTACCGTGACGAGGCGGCGCGGCTCTACGGCGTGCTCGACCGGCAGCTCGCCAGGACCGGCGCCTATGTCGCCGGCGACTATTCCATCGCCGACATCGCCTGCTTCCCCTGGACCATGACCCACAAGGCGCAGGGCTTCACGCTCGACGACTATCCGAACGTGAAACGCTGGTACGCCGCGATGCGCGCCCGGCCGCAGGTGCAGGCCGGGCTTGCGATCGGAAAATTCGTGAAAGAGCCGTTCGACGAGGAATCACGCAAGATCATGTTCGGCCAGAGGGCTAAGGAAGTTTTGGGAAAGACGTAGGCCTCCGCTCCCTCCCCGTCATTGCGAGCGAAGCGAAGCAATCCAGACTGCTTCCGTGGAAAGAGTCTGGATTGCTTCGTCGCTTCGCTCCTCGCAATGACGGAGGAGAGAGCGAGTCAGACAAGACAGACAAGGAAACCGCCATGATCGAGTTCTTCTTCGACTGCTCCAGCCCCTGGACCTATCTCGCCTTCCACAACATCCAGCCGCTCGCGAAAGAAGTGGGCGCTGAGATCGTCTGGCGGCCGATCCTGGTCGGCGGCATCTTCAACACCGTCAATCCCAGCGTTTACGCGCAACGTGAAAAACCGGTGCCGCTGAAGGCGCGCTACATGAAGAAGGATCTCGCCGACTGGGCGCGCTCGGCGGGCCTTGCGATCAAGATGCCGCCAACGGTGTTTCCGGTGAACAGCGTGAAGGTGATGCGCGGCTGCATCTGGCTCGGCAAGGAAATGGTGCCGTTCGCGACGGCCGTGTTCGAGGCCTATTGGGGCGGCGACAAGGACATCTCGCAGGATTCGGTGCTGGCCGAGATCTGCAAGAAAGTCGGTATCGACGAGCAGACGTTCTTCGCCGGCATTTCCGAGCAGGCGATCAAGGATCAGCTCAAGGCCAACACGGAGGAGGTCGTTGCCCGCGGTGGGTTCGGCTCGCCGACCATTTTCGTCAATAAGACCGACATGTATTTCGGCAATGACCGACTGCCGCTGATCCGCGAGGCGCTGCTGCGCAGCAAGGCGAGCGCGGCCTGATGGTGCGCGCTGTCGTCTGCCGCGCGCTCGGCGCGCCCGAAAGCTTGCTGCTGGAAGAATTTCCGTCGCGCGCCCTGAAGCCGGGCGAGGTGCGCGTTGCGATCCGCGCCGCCGGCCTCAATTTTCCCGATGTGCTGATGGCGGCCGGCGAATATCAGCTCAAGCCCGAGCTGCCGTTCACGCCCGGCATGGAGGCTGCCGGCGACGTCACCGAGGTTGGCGCCGAGGCGAGGGGCGTTGCCGTCGGCGACAAGGTTATCGTCAAGATGCGCCATGGCGCCTTTACCGACGAGGCCGTGGTGACTCCGTCGCAGCTCACGCCGATGCCGTCCACCTTCGACTATGCGGAGGCTGCGACCTATCTCGCCGGCCACGGCACGGCCTATCACGCACTGATTGACCGCGGCCGGGTCGAGCCCGGCGAAGTGCTGCTGGTGCATGGCGCCGGCGGCGGCGTCGGCCTTGCCGCGGTGGAGATCGGCAAGATGCTCGGCGCGACGGTGATTGCGACAGCGTCCAGCGACGAGAAGCTGGCGATCGCGAAATCGCGTGGTGCTGACCATCTCGTGCGCTACGATCGCGAGCCGTTTCGCGATGCCGTCAAGCGCATCACCGACGGCCGCGGCGCCGACGTCGTGTTCGATCCGGTCGGCGGCGAGGTGTTCGAGAACTCGATGCGCTGCATCGCCTGGGGCGCACGCCTGCTGGTGATCGGCTTCACGGGCGGCATCGGCTCGGCCAAGACCAATCTCCTGCTGATCAAGGGCGCCAGCGTGCTCGGCGTGCGTGCGGGCGAGGCGGTGCGAAAAAATCCTGCGCTGGGCGAGGTCAGGCTGAAAGCGCTGCTGCAATGGGCGGAGGAAGGCAGGCTGCGCCCGAACATCTCGCATCGCCTGCCGCTGGAGGAGTTTGCGAAGGCGATGCGGCTGTTGCTCGACCGCAAGGCGATCGGGCGCGTTGCGCTGGTGATGGAGTGATGCAAAAGGTGATATCAATCAGGCGTTGAAACCGGCCTGTATCGACTGAATAATGGCAAATTATCGGTCCGGAGATCGACTATGTCTCAGAAGCCTGACGCTGAAGCGATTGAAGAGGCCTATCGAGCAAAGCTGAATTGCCTGTTTGATACGTTCGTTAGAACGATGATGGACTGGTCCGGCGAAGCAAATGGCGAGAAGAGGTCCCTGGACCAATTCACCAGAGGATTGAAATTTGCACGGCGGGCAAGAGAACTTGCGCTCGTTGCCGTCGGAACGCAGGGCGATATCGCGTAGGAAGCTGGGGCGGGGATCCCGCCCCAGTCGCCGCGTCACCTATACTCCCGCTCCGTCCACCACGGGAAATAGTCCGGCATATCGCTCGACACCTTGTTCTTGAACTGCGCCGGACGCTTCTCCAGGAATGACACCACGCCTTCCTTGACGTCGTCGGAGCGGCCGCGGGCATAGATGCCGCGGCTGTCGACCTTGTGGGCTTCCATCGGATCGTCGGCGCCCATCATCCGCCACATCATCTGGCGGATCAGCGCCACCGACACCGGCGCGGTCTTGGCGGCAAATTCCTTGGCGAGCGCGCGGGCGCTCGGCAGCAGATCATCGGGGGCGACGACCTTGCTGACGAGGCGGCCGGCGAGGGCTTCCTGGGCCGGGAAGACGCGGCCCGAATAGCACCATTCCAGCGCCTGCGAGATGCCGACGATGCGCGGCAGGAACCAGCTCGAGGCCGCCTCCGGCACGATGCCGCGCTGGGAGAACACGAAGCCGAAACGCGCGGCGTCCGACGCAATGCGGATGTCCATCGCGAGCTGCATCGTGACGCCGATGCCGACCGCGGGACCGTTCACCGCAGCGATGACAGGCTTCAGGCACTTGAAGATGCGCAAGGTGACCTGGCCGCCGCCGTCACGCACCTGCGGATCGCTGTAGTCGACCTTGCCGTCGGCAAAGCGTTTTACCGGCCCGCGCCGGGCGTCGCGATCAAACGTGTCGGCGCCGGAGGAGAGATCGGCGCCCGCGCAAAAACCCCGGCCGGCGCCGGTGACGATGATGGCGCGGACATTGTCGTCCTTGTCGGCGGCGTCGAACGCGTCGATCAGCTCGGCTTGCATCTGCGCGTTGAAGGCGTTGAGCTTGTCGGGCCGGTTCAGCGTGATGGTGAGGATCTGCTCGGCGACCTCGTATTTGATCGTCTCATACGCCATGGGTGGTTTCCTTCCTTCTTGAACGCAGTCTCATAAAGACGTCATGCATGCGGGCCAATGTCCGTCTTGCGCGGACTGGGCATGCTGTCTCTCCCTCAGTATCCAGACGACAATGGCCGGGGCAAGCCCGGCCATGTCGCAGTCTGACAGTCCCGAAGCGTTCAGTGCGCCGGCGGTCGCGGCCAGGGCTTCTGCGCGCCGCGCAGGCCTTCAAACGCCTTGGCCATGCCGAGCACGCCGATATCGTCGAAGCGGCGGCCGACGATCTGCACGCCGATCGGAAAACCCTTGGCGTCGAAGCCGCCGTTGATGGAGACGGCCGGGTTCTCCGACATATTCCACGGCACGGTATAGGCGATGTGCTCGAACGGCTTCATCGGATCGTTGGTGGGCGAGGCCCAGTCGGCGGGATAGCTGACGTTCGGTGCGGTCGGCGAGATCACGTAGTCGAGCTCGCAGAACAGCTTTGATGCGGCCGCGCGGATCGCCATGGTCTGGTTGAAGCCGCGGATCACCTCCACGCCCGAGAGCTTCGCACCGGACTCGCCCCATCTAAAGATATAGGGCAGCACCTTTGCCTGGTCGGCCGGCGTCAGCTTCGACAGATCGTCCCACATCCGCGCGCGCCAGAAATTGTCGAGGCCGTCGAGCATCTCGCGGGTGAGGATGCCGTCGACCCCGGTGACGATGGCGCCTGCGGACTCAAATGCTTTCGCGGCCTTCACCGCGACCTCGCGCACCGGCTTCTCCAGCGCCAGGCCGCAGCCGGGATCGAGCATCAGCCCGATGCGCAGTTTGCGCGGGGACTTCTCCAAACCCTTCCAGTTGAGCGGCTCGGCGGGCAGGCTCATGCCGTCGCGCCGGTCGGGCTTTGCGATTGCGCTCATCATCAGCGCGCAGTCGTCGACGGTGCGGGTCATGGGGCCGGCGACGCGGCCGACATAGGTGGGGTCGATCGGCACGCGGCCAAAGCTCGGCTTCAGGCCGACAAGGCCGCACCAGCCCGCGGGCAGCCGCACTGAGCCGCCGATGTCGGTGCCGAGATGCAAGGGGCCGTAGCCGGCCGCCGCAGCAGCCCCGGCGCCCGCACTGGAGCCGCCGGGGTTCTTCGAGAGGTCCCAGGGATTGCGCGCCAGCGCATGGAAAGAGGAGAGCCCGGACGACAGCATGCCGTAATCGGGCATGGTGGTTTTTGCGAAGATGACCGCGCCGGCCTCGCGCAGCCGCGCGGCGGGCGGCGCATCCTTCTCGGCCGGCACCAATTTGACGCTCGCCGCGCCCAGCGGCACCGGCACGCCCTTGGTCGCGATGTTGTCCTTCACCGTGACAGGCACGCCGTCCAGCGCGCCTGACGGTTCACCTCCGGACCAGCGCGCGGTCGAGGCTTTTGCGGCCTCGCGCGCGCTGTCGGGATCGAATGCATAGAGCGCCCTAAGGTGCGGTTCCCACGCAGCGACATGCGCAAGCACGTCCTCCAGCACCTCGCTCGGCGAGAATTGCTTGGCGCGATAGCCCGCGATCAGATCGACCGCGGACAGATCGTGCAGCGAGGTGACCGCCTCTTCGACGCTCTTTTTATGCATCGCTAACCCACCGGCATGCGCGTTTCGATGATCCGGGCGAACATGCTGGCGCCGATCGGCAGGATCTTGTCGTCGAGCACGAAGCCGGGATTGTGCACGGGCACCGAGCCGTCGTGGCCGACCCAGAAATAGGCGCCGGGAATGGTCTCCAGCATGTCGGCGAAGTCTTCGCTGCCCATCTTCGGCTGGGCGCGGGTGATCACCTTGGCGGGGTCGACGATGGTGCGCGCGACGTCCTCGACCACCTTGGACTGCTCGACCTGGTTGACCAGCACGTTGAAGGTGTCGCGGATGTCGACGTCGATCGCACACTGATAAGCGCTTGCGATGCCGGCGCAGATGGTGCGGATGCGTTCGGCGACCAGGGTGCGGACTTCCTTCGAGAAGGTGCGGATGGTGCCGCAAAGATGCGCATCGCCGGGAATGACGTTGTAGGCGGAGCCCGCATGGATCTGGGTGATCGACACGACGGCAGCCTGCAGCGGCTCGACGTTGCGGCTGACGATGGTCTGGATCGCCTGAGCCAGCGTGGTCGCGATGATCACCGCGTCCTTGGAGCGCTCGGGCATCGCGCCATGGGCGCCATAGCCGGTGATGCGGAGGTCGAAGAAGTCGGCGCTGGCCATGGCTGGGCCGGGCAGGATCGCGATCTCGCCGTGGTTGAGGTCGGGCGCGTTGTGCAGGCCGTAGAGCTCGTCGCAGGGAAACTTCTCGAACAGGCCGTCCTTGATCATCGCGCGGGCGCCGCCGAGGCCTTCCTCGGCCGGCTGGAAGATCAAATGCACGGTGCCGTCGAAGTTCTTGGTTTCGGCGAGGTAGCGCGCGGTGCCGAGCAGCATGGTGGTGTGGCCGTCATGCCCGCAGCCGTGGAAGCGGCCGGGGATCTTCGAGCTCCACTTCAGATTGGTGTTCTCTTCCATCGGCAGCGCGTCCATGTCGGCGCGCAGGCCGATGCGCTTGCCGCCCGAACCCTTGCCCTTGATGACGCCGATCACGCCGGTGCCGCCGAGACCGCGATGCACCTCGATGCCCCAGCTCTTCAGCTTGTCGGCGACGATGCCGGAGGTGCGCACTTCCTCGAAGCCGATCTCGGGATGGGCGTGCAGGTCGCGGCGGATGGCGGTGAGTTCGTCGGCGTAGCCGTCGATGCGGTCGATGGTGGGCATAGGTCCTGTCCGGTTAGCGTGAAGGGGGATTGAAAACGGGGCCGTTCGGCTTGATGCGGATGCCCGGACGCAGGCGCGTCCAGGGCAGCGAGGCAGTGTCCGCCGGCATTGCGCCGGGCGCGGCGCAGATCATCAGCTTTTCCGCAATCGGCTCGAAATCGGCACGGAAGTGCACCGAGCTCTTGTTGACCAGAATCTTTTCTTGCGTCGGCTCGATGCCGACATAGCGGTACATCGCCTGGTCGGCGAGCTGCGCCTTGTGCGAGGAGACGACGACGCGGACGTTGCCGATGCGCAAGGCTGCGGATGGCCCCATCTCCATCTCGCGGCCGCCGTAATAGGGGCCGGGCGCGATGAAGCGGCCGTCGGAGAGTTTTTCGACGACGAAGGTCTCGGTATAGGGCTCGTCGCCGGGAATCCCGGACTTGCCGCCGAGCGAGAGGGTGACCGTGGCGCCGACGCCGGCCGCATGCGCGGCCTTGGCCGATTCCGGATCGTAGATCGCGCCGGTTGCGGCACTCGCCTTGTTGCGCACCAGCGCACGCAGCATGCCTGTGGTGTCGGAATCGCCGCCGGCGCCGGGATTGTCCTGGGTGTCGGCGATGATGATCGGCCTGCTCGCGGTCTTCGAGAGTTCCATGGCGTGGCGCACGCCGTCATCGGGCGTCCAGATCTTGCCGTCGAAATCGTCCTCGTGGCTTTCGATCAGTTTGACGATCGCATCCGCCGCGCGGTCGGCGTCCTCTTGCGTCTTTCCATAGGCGAACACGCTCGGCCCGCAATCGCGGAAGTCGGCGGCAGGGAAGCCGGGCGCGAAGGACAGCGTCGGCACCGCATCGCTCTCCAGCGCTGCCAGCTTTTCGTAGATGCCCTTGGTGGGGAAGTCGTTGGTGCATTGCCAGCTGATCGCGATCAGGAACGGCAATTGGCGGAACGACTTTGCAAAGCGCTGCTTCGTGTTCAGGAGCAAGGCAAGATGCTTCGCCGAGGCGCGGCCGGTCTCGGCCATGTCGACATGCGGATAGGTGCGGTAGGCGATCAGCGCGTCCGCGTGTTCCATCATCTCGGGCGTGACGTTGGCGTGGAGGTCGAGGCTCGCGACCAGCGGAATGTCCTTGCCGATGATGCGGCGCACGCGCGCCAGGATTTCGCCTTCGCCGTCGTCGAGATGCTCGGTCACCATCGCGCCGTGCAGGTCGAGATAAACAGCGTCGATCGGGCCGGCGGCGGCGATGCCGTCGACCATCACCTTCACGATACGCTCGAAGGCGTCCTTGGTGACATGCGCCGAGGGGCTTGCACCGCACGCAATGGTCGGAACGAGTTCCCAGCCATTGGCCTCAGCGCTGTCGACGAAACCGGCGAGGCCGACATTGATGCGCCGCATCACTTTCAATACGTCGGCACCTTCAGTCATCGCCGGCCAGCCGCCGCCATGCTGGAAGTCCGCGAATGTCGCCTTCGTTGGGGCGAAGGTGTTGGTCTCGTGCAGGAAGCCGCCGACGGCGATACGTGTCATCAATTCAGGTCCGGTTAAATGATGCGGCGACGTTACCCGCCTTTGCAGCAAGAGCAAGCAAGCTAGACAGTCGTGCCGCGCATGGCCTCAAGCTGTTTTGGGAATGCTTGCCGCGATCACCGTCATTGCGAGCGGAGCGAAGCAATCCAGACTGTCTCCGCGGAGGGACTCTGGATTGCTTCGCTGCGCTCGCAATGACGAGTGGACAGACCTAGGCCGTCGCCGCCACGCCTTCCGACACCGGCCGGAAGTTCGCAAAGTCCCAGTTGCGTCCCGGTGCCGCATCCAGCAGCGCCTTGGTGTAGGCTTCCTGCGGATGCGTCAGCACTTCGGCGGCCGGGCCCTGTTCGACGACACGGCCGTGCTGCATCACCACGACCTCGTCGCAGATTTGCGCTGCGACGCGCAAATCGTGGGTGATGAACAGGATGGCGATGCCGAGCCGCCGCTGAATCTCGTCGAGCAGTTCCAGTACCTGCGCCTGCACGGAGACGTCGAGCGCGGAGACCGCTTCGTCCGCGACCAGCACGTCGGGATCGAGCGCGAGCGCGCGCGCGATGGCGATGCGCTGGCGCTGGCCGCCGGAGAACTGGTGCGGATAGCGCGACACGGCATCGGCGGGCAGGCCGACCAGCTCGAGCAGCTCGCGCGCGCGCTTCATCGCAGCGGCGTGCGAGGTGCCGTAATTGATCGGGCCTTCCGCGATGCTCTCGCCGACGGTGATGCGCGGGTTGAGCGAGCGGTAGGGGTCCTGGAACACGATCTGGATCTTCTGCCGGTGCGGCTGCAGCAGGCGGCGCGAGATGTCCGAGATCTCGCGGCCCGCAAGGCGCACGCCGCCGGAGGTCGGGTCGATCAGCCGCACGATGCAGCGCGCCACCGTCGACTTGCCCGAGCCGCTTTCGCCGACGATGCCGAGCGTGCGGCCCTTGCGCAGCGTCAGCGTCACCTTGTCGGCGGCAACGACCTCGCGGCCTTTGCCGAAGAACGCGCGCTCCTTGTAGACCTTGCTGAGTTCGTTGGCCTCGAGCACGACGGGCTCGCGGCTCTCCTCGCGCGGTGGCCGCGGGACCAGGCTCGGCACCGAGGCCAGCAGGTTGCGGGTGTATTCCATGGTCGGATTGCGCAGCACGGTCTCGAGCGGACCGGTTTCGACGAGACGGCCCTGACGCATCACCGCGACGCGGTCGGCGATCTCCGCCACCACGCCCATGTCGTGGGTGATGAACAGCACCGCGGTGCCGTGGTCGCGCTGGAGCTCGCGGATCAGGGACAGGATCTGCTTCTGGGTGGTGACGTCGAGCGCGGTGGTCGGCTCGTCCGCAATCAGCAGCTTCGGCTCCAGCACCAGTGCCATCGCGATCATGATGCGTTGGCGCTGACCGCCCGAGAGGCGGTGCGGGTAGGAGGCGAAGATGCGCTCGACCTGGGGCAGGTGGACCTGCTCCATCATGTCGAGGATGCGCTTCCTGCGTGCCTTGCCATCAAGGTCGGTGTGAGCGCGCAGCACCTCGTCGATCTGGCGGCCGACCGGCACGACCGGATTGAGCGCGGTCATCGGCTCCTGGAAGATCATCGCCATCCTGGTCGCGCGCAACTGGCGCAGGCGGCGATCGGTCGCGGTGAGGATCTCCTCGCCGACGAGCTTTACGCTGCCGCTGGTCGGAACCAGCGTGCCCTTCGGCAGCAGGCCCATCGTGGTGAGCGAGGTGACCGACTTGCCCGAGCCGCTTTCGCCGACCAGGCACAGCGTCTCGCCTTCGTGGACCTGGATCGAGATGCCGTCGATGATGTTTGCGCCCTTCGGCTTCTTGCCGACGGAGACGACGAGGTTGTTGATGTCGAGAACGATATTGGTCATCAGGTCACTCCGTCGTCATTGCGAGGAAGCTCGCGACAAAATTGCAAAGCAATTTTGCGCTGTAGCGACGAAGCAATCCAGAAATCTTTCCGCGGATGCGGGCTGGATTGCTTCGCTTCGCTCGCAATGACGGAACATGGGGGACGGCCGGCGAGACAAAATCACTTCCCCTCCCGCTGCTTCATGCGGGGATCGAGTGCGTCGCGGGCGGCGTCGCCGATCAGATTGATGCTAAGGATGGCGATCGAGAGCAGCAGGCCCGGCCAGAAGATCAGTGTCGGCTTGAGCTGAAAATACTGGCGGCCCTCGGCCATGATGTTGCCCCAGGTCGGCGTCTCCGGCGAGATGCCGGCGCCGAGGAAGGACAGGATCGCCTCGGTGAGGATCGCGGAGGCGCAAACGTATGTGCCCTGGACAATCAGCGGCGCGATAGTGTTCGGCATCAGGTGCCGCCACATGATCTTCGGCAGACTGGAGCCAACCGAGATCGCGGCCTCGACATAGGGCTCCTCGCGCGCCGACAGCACGACCGAGCGGACCAGGCGCGCCACGCGCGGAATTTCCGGGATGGTGATCGCGACCATCACGGTCCAGATGCTGGCGCCGGACAAGGACACCACCGCGATGGCGAGCAGGATGCTCGGCATCGCCATCAGGCCGTCCATGACGCGCATCAGGATGGAATCGACCAGCTTGAAGAAGCCGGAGACGAGGCCGATCGCAAGTCCGATCGCGACCGCGAGGATCGCCGAACCGATGCCGATCAGCAGCGAGATGCGGCCGCCATAGATCACGCGCGACAGCAGGTCGCGACCATAGGCGTCGGTGCCGAGCAGGAACTGCGCCGAGGCGGGCTTGAGCCGCTGCGACGGCGCAAGCTGGATCGGATCATGCGGCGCGATCAGCGGCGCCAGGATCGAGATCAGCACGATCAGCACCAGCAGGATCGTGGCTGCCGCGATGATCGGCGTCGAGGTGAGGAAGCCGAAACGCGGCCGCAGCGGCGCCGTGATCGGGATGGATGACTGGGGGAGGCTATCGACCGTCATTGTTGTTCTTATCCTTGGTCCTAGTACCGGATCCGGGGATCGAGCAGCGTGTAGGCGACGTCGATCAGGAGGTTGACGACGACGTAGATCAGCGAGGTCAGCAGGATCATCGCCTGGATCACCGGATAGTCGCGCGCCAGCACCGCATCCACGGTGAGGCGGCCGATGCCGGGAATGTTGAACACGCTCTCGGTGACGACGACGCCGGAGATCAGCAGTGCAAAGCCGGTGCCGATCACGGTGATCACGGGCACGGCGGCGTTGCGCAGCGCGTGCCGCATCATCACCGCGACCTCGTTGATGCCCTTGGCGCGCGCCGTGCGCACATAGTCTTCGCCGAGCACGTCGAGCATCGCCGCGCGCGTCATGCGGGCGATCAGTGCGATATAGATGAAGGACAGCGCACAGGTCGGCAGGATGATGCGCTCGAAGAACGGTCCGAAGCCGTTGAAGATGCTGCGGAAGCCCTGCACCGGCACCCAGCGCAGGTCGATCGCGAAAATCTCGATCAGGATGTAGCCGACCACGAACACCGGCACCGAGAAGCCGAGCACCGAGAGACCCATCACGAAACGGTCGATCCAGGTGCCGTGCTTCCACGCCGCGATGACCCCCAAGGGCACGGCGACGATGACGGCGAGGATGATGGTCGAGAGTGCGATCGAGATCGACGGCTCGACGCGCTGGCCGATCATCTTGATGACCGGCAGGTTGGAGATCAGCGACGTGCCGAGATCGCCGTGCAGGAGCTTGTTCACCCAGGTGATGAACTGCACGATCAGCGGCTCGTTGAGACCGAGCGATTCCCGGATGCGCTCGAGCCGTTCCGGCGTCGCGTTGTCGCCGGCGAGGATCGCGGCGGGATCGCCCGGCGTCAGCCGCAGCAACAGGAACACGAACAGCGCGACGACGCCCATCACGGGCACCGCAGCCAGAACGCGGCGAATGAGATAACCCAGCATGCACCTATCTCCGGCTGCGGAATGTGTGGGGCCTCGAGGCGCCCATGGAATCTGTCGTGTCTATCATGCGCGCCTGCCATTCGGACGGGAAGGGTGGCCGGAGAAGCCGTTCTTGCGGGGCAAATTGTGTGCCAAGGGCAGGGCGGTCGCAAGGGGCCGCCCCGCCCTGGATCGAGACCACTCAGGATGCATGACGCAGCTCGCGCTCAACCCCAAGTGAAGGCACGGTGGGCGGCGCATTGAGCCCGCGCCAGCCGTCGATGGTTCCGGCGATCATCTGCGCGGTCGCGGCCGACAGGGTCCAGCCGAGATGGCCGTGGCCGGTGTTGAAGAACACGCCCGGCATCCGGCCTGCACGCACCACCGGCATCATGTTCGGCATCATCGGCCGCAAGCCGGCCCAGGGCACGACGCGCGACGTCTCGACGGACGGGAAGTTGCTGCGCACCCAGTCGACCAGCGGCTGCACGCGATCGGCGCGGATGTCGCGGTTGAAGTCGTTGAATTCGGCCGTGCCGGCGACACGGAAGCGATCGGCGCCGAGCCGGCTGGTGACGATCTTGGCGGCTTCGTCGAGCAGGCTGACGGTCGGCGTCGCGTTGCGGCTCTCGGCGCTGTCGAGCTGCACGGTGATCGAATAGCCCTTCACCGGATAGACGTTGATGCGGTCGTCGAGGAGTGCTGCGAAGTGACGGCTGGCCACGCCGGCGCAGACCACCACGCCGTCCGCTTTCAGCATGCCGCGCGCGGATGGGGCAGCATCGCTTGCCGAAAGATCGGCCCAGCCGATGACAAAGCCGCCGCCGGCCTGCGCGATGGAGTCGATGTTGGCCTCGTGGATGAAGGTCGCGCCGCGGCGCTTGCAGGCCTCTGCGAGCCTGCGGGTAAACTTGTGGATATCGCCGGTCGCATCCGAGGGCGTATAGAAGCCGCCAAAGTAATCCTTGCGCAGCGCCGGCTCGATGGTGCGGATTTCCTCCGGCGTTACCGGGCGGCGGTCGAGGCCGCCTTCCTGCAACAGCGCGTTGACGCGCAGGCCGGATTCAAAGCCCTTCTTGTCGTGATAGATGTGGAGAATGCCGCGGCGTTCGAGATCGAAATCGATGCTTTCACGTTCCGCGATCTCGAACAGATATTTGCGGGCTTCGATCGCAAGCCGCGTGGTCTCGACCGTGTTGGCGCGGTAGTTGCCGATGTTGGCGACGAACTCGCTCATCCACGAATATTTGTGCCAGCTCGGCCGCGGGTTCATCAGCAGCGGCGCATCGCGCCGGAACATCCAGCGCAAGCCCTTCAGGATCGTCGCGGTGCTGTTCCACACTTCGGCATTGCTGGCGGAGAGCTGTCCGCCATTGGCGAAGGAGGTCTCCATCGCGGCGTAGCGGTGCTTGTCGAGCACCGTCACCTCAAAGCCGCGTTCGAGCAGGGCATAGGCGGTCGTCACGCCGGTGATGCCGGCGCCGATGATGGCGATATGGGTCATGGCAGGTTCGGGGCTCCCGTGAATTAGAGACGGCTAACCGCCGGCCAAAGGCCGTTGGCGGCGCCCCATCTGTCACGGTTACCTGAGAGCTTGATCCGGCGCAGACCTCGGCGAGGTCAGCTTCGGACTATCCCCTTCGGTGGACGTCACGACGTCTAAATCGTGCCGTCTCTCTCCAGATCGTCCTGACAATACAGTCCTTTTGCCTGAGAGTTTCCGGGGCGGTTGCTCCGTCGGCGCCGCAAAGAGGGCCGAAACCCTCGTTGCGATCTCTCCCGCATCGTCGCGTGGACCATCGAGCAGTACGATGCGCCTCATTTTTAGACAAGGCTAAATTTCAACCGCTACTGCCAACGCATTGTGCAGTGCGAAGTTGATTCAATTACTCAAGCGTCGCCAGCAATCCCGCCATCAGGCGCCCGCGCTCGACGAGGCTGTCCACCTCGATGAACTCTTCCAGCGTGTGGCCATTGCCGCCGCGCACGCCGAGGCCGTCGAGTGTCGGAATGCCCATCGCGCCGGTGAAGTTGCCATCGGAGCCGCCGCCGGAGCTCGCATGCGGCAATTCCGCGCCGAGCGATTTGGCGATGCCGCGCGCCTTTTCATACAGCGCCATCGTGCCGGCATCCGGCTCCCACACCGGACGCGTCACGCCGCGCGTCACCTTGAAGGTGACGTCATTCGCCGTGCCCGACAGGGCCAGCATGCGTTCGACGCCGCGGTCGAGATCGGCCTGGCGCTTGGCCATGGACAGCGCTTCGCCGGTCGCAGTCGTGGCAACGCAATTGACCCATTGTCCGCCATGCACGACGCCGACCGAGAAGGTGCAGTCTTCCGTCGTCATTGCGTCGATCGCAAGGATCTGCCGCGCCATCTCGCGGATCGCCGAGCGTCCCGCCGACAGTGTGGCGCCGGCGTGGCTCGGCCGGCCCGTCGCTTCCAGATTGAAGCGCGCGATGGCGTAACGTCCGGTGGTGACTCCGTTGTCGGCGCGGCCGGGTTCGGGCACCAGCACATATTTGTTGCGCGCGGCCTCGGCCTCGATGATGTCGCGCGTCGAGGGCGTGCCGACTTCCTCGTCCGGCGTGAACAGGATGGTGACCGGCAGCGGTGTGGTGAACGAGGCGCGCGCGAGCTGCCGGATCGCTTCCAGCGAGAGGTAGTTGCCGCCCTTCATGTCGTAGATGCCGGGGCCGTAGCACTTGTTGCCCTCGCGGCGCCATTTCAGTTTCTCGATGGTACCGACCGGGTGGACGGTATCCATGTGCCCGGCGATCAGGATGCCCGGCTCGCCCTGCTTGGGATGGGGAAAGCGCGCGCGGATGACGCCGCCGAAGCCCTGACGGCCGGCGATGCGTTCGATCGTCGCACCCATAATCGCCATATCCCGCGCTGCGATATCGAGCATGCGGTTCACCGCGCTCGCGTCCCAGGTTGGACTTTCGCATTCCACCCAGGTGCGCAGGCCCTCGAGCATGGCCTCGGAATCGAAGGGAAGATTGGCTGGATTCATCTTAATGTCTCTCAAGCTGCGAAAGGTGGAACGCGCATTGCATTGGCGCGGGGCAGGACAAGCGGAGAGAGTTGTAGAACTAAACCGATCTTTGTGGAGCCCGTACGTGCGACGCCATGGGCTGCACCGAAACCGGATTGACGCGCTCAAGACTGTCTGCAAGTCTCGAAAGATAAAGGCATTGCATGAGGTTAGGTCGCCCAAGAAACGCACCGAATGCTCACCCAATAATCTGCCTTTGAACAGTTTCACGTCAGGAGAAACTTTTATGTTGAACTTGATGCGCCGGGGGCGTCGCGCGTTCGCCTCCACACTTGCGCTGTCGGTCGTCGCGCTATCCACGGCGATGGCATCGCCGGTATTTGCGGCCGGCAAGACCATCACCGCGGTGATGCATTCGGATCTGCGGATCATCGACCCGATCTTCACCACCGCCTACATCACGCGTGACCATGGTTACATGGTGTACGACACGCTGATCACGACGGATTCGAACTTCAAGATCCAACCGCAGATGGCGGACTGGAAGATCTCCGACGACAAGCTGACCTACACCTTCACGCTGCGCGACGGCCTCAAATGGCATGACGGCACGCCGGTGACGGCGGAGGACTGCGTCGCTTCGCTGAAGCGCTGGGCCGCCGTCGACGGCATGGGCCAGCAGATGATGACCTTCACGGCCAGCATCGAGGCGACCGATGCCAAGACCATCACGCTGAAGCTGAAGGAGCCCTACGGCCTCGTTCTCGAATCGATCGGCAAGCCGTCCTCGCGCGTGCCCTTCATGATGCCGAAGCGCCTCGCCGAGACGCCGCCGGACAAGCAGATCCCCGAGCAGGTCGGCTCCGGCCCGTTCAAGTTCGTGCAGGGCGAATTCCAGCCCGGCGTGAAGGCGGTCTACGTCAAGAACACCGACTACGTGCCGCGCAAGGAAGCCCCGAGCTGGACGGCCGGCGGCAAGGTCGTGAAGGTCGACCGCGTCGAATGGATCACCATGCCGGACGCGCAGACCGCGGTGAACGCGCTGCAGTCGGGCGACATCGACTTCATGGAAGTGCCGCCGTGGGACATGCTGCCCGTGCTTGAGGGCAATTCGGACCTCAAGGTCGAGACGCTGAACAAGTTCGGCTATCAGACCCTCGGGCGCATGAACTTCCTCTATCCGCCCTTCGACAATCCGAAGATCCGACGCGCCGCGCTTCTGGCGATGAACCAGAAGGACGTGCTCGACGCGCTCGTCGGCAATCCCAAATACTACAAGATCTGCGGCGCGTTCTTCATCTGCGACACGCCGTTTGCGACCGATGTCGGCTCCGAGACGCTGGTCAAGGGCAACGGCATGGCGGAAGCCAAGAAGGCGCTCGCCGAGTCCGGCTATGACGGCACGCCCGTCGTGGTCATGGTGCCCGGCGACGTCGTCACGCTGAAGGCGCAGCCGACGGTGGCGGTGCAGCTGCTCCGCGAGGCCGGCTTCAAGGTCGACGCGCAGGCGACCGACTGGCAAACGGTGGTGAGCCGCCGTGCCAGCCAGAAGCCTCCGAAGGAAGGCGGCTGGAACATGTTCTTCACCAACTGGGTCAGCGCCGACGTCTCCAACCCGATCGCCAATCTCTCGATCGGCGGCCAGGGCAAGAAGGGCTGGTTCGGTTGGGCGGAGAACGCCAAGATCGAGAAGCTCAAGGACGACTTCGTCCGCGCTGCCTCGCTCGACGATCAGAAGAAGATCGCGACCGAGATCCAGAAGGAAGCCTATGACCAGGTGATCTACGTGCCGCTCGGCCAGTATTTGGCACCGAGCGCCTGGCGCAAGTCGCTCACCGGCGTGCTCGATGGCCCGGCCACCCCGGTGTTCTGGAACATCGACAAGTCGGAGTAGGGCCAGGTCGGAGCAAGGCCAAGTCGGAGTAAGGGGCGAAGGCGCGTTACCACGCCTTCCAGATCGTCACGCGGCGCCGCCGTCATCGGCGGCGCCGCTCGTCAGGAGAATTTCCAACTTCCAAGAAAACTTTCCAGGAGAACGTCAGTGTTCCAACTCATGCGCCGGTGGTGTCGGGCGTTCGCCTCCACACTTTCGATTTCAGTCGTGGCGCTTTCGGCACTGGCCTCGCCAGTTCTTGCCGCAGGCAAGACCATCACCGCCGTGATGCATTCGGATCTGCGCATCCTCGATCCGATTTTCACCAGCGCCTATATCTCGCGTAATCATGGCTACATGATCTACGACACGCTGATCGCGACGGATTCGAACTTCAAGATTCAGCCGCAGATGGCGGACTGGAAGATCTCCGACGACAAGCTGACCTACACCTTCACGCTTCGCGATGGCCTGAAGTGGCATGACGGCACGCCGGTCACCGCGGAAGATTGCGTTGCCTCCCTGAAGCGCTGGGCGCTTGTCGATGGCATGGGGCAGCAGATGATGCTGTTCACCGCGAGCATCGAGGCGACCGATCCCAAGACCATCACGCTGAAGCTGAAGGAGCCGTACGCGCTCGTGCTGGAATCGATCGGCAAGCCGTCCTCGCGGGTGGCTTTCATGATGCCGAAACGTCTCGCCGAGACGCCGGTGGACAAGCAGGTCCCCGAGCAGATCGGCTCCGGCCCATTCAAATTCGTGCAGGCTGAATTCCAGCCGGGGGTGAAGTCGGTCTACGTCAAGAACACCGATTACGTGCCGCGCAAGGAAGCGCCGAGCTGGACCGCCGGCGGCAAGGTGGCGAAGGTCGACCGCGTCGAATGGATCACGATGCCCGACGCGCAGACCGCGTTGAACGCGCTTCAATCGGGCGACATCGATTTCATGGAAATTCCTGCCATCGAAATGTTGCCCACCATCGAAGCCGACAAGGAGCTCAAGCTCGAGATCCTGAACAAGTTCGGCTACCAGACGGGCGCCCGGATGAATTTCCTTCATCCGCCATTCGACAACGTCAAGGTCCGCCGCGCAGCACTCATGGCGGTCAACCAGAAGGACGTGCTCGATGCGCTGATCGGCAATCCCAAATACTACAAGACCTGCGCCGCGGTCTTCATCTGCGACACGCCGTTCGCGACAGAGATTGGTGGTGAGATCCTCGCGAAGGGCGGCGACATTGCTGCGGCAAAGAAGGCGCTCGCCGAGTCCGGCTACGATGGGACGCCCGTCGTGCTGATGGCACCGGGCGACGTGCTGACACTGAAAGCCCAACCGATCGTGGTGGCCCAGCAACTGCGCGAAGCCGGCTTCAAGGTCGACTTGCAGGCCACCGACTGGCAGACGGTGGTGAGCCGGCGCGCCAGCCAGAAGCCCCCGAAGGAGGGCGGCTGGAACATGTTCATCACGAACTGGGTCAGCGCCGACGTGGTCAATCCGATCTCCAACGTCGCCGTCGGCGGGCAGGGCAAGAAGGGCGGCTGGTTCGGCTGGGCGGAGGATGCCAAGGTCGAGCAGCTCAAGGACGCCTTCGTTCGCGCGGCGTCATTCGACGACCAGAAGAAGGTCGCGACCGAGATCCAGAAGGAGACCTATGACCAGGTGCTCTACGTCCCGCTCGGCCAGTATCAGGCGCCGAGTGCGTGGCGGAAGTCGATCTCCGGCGTGATCGACGGCCCGGCAACGCCGGTGTTCTGGAATATGAGCAAGGCCGACTAGGATAAATCCTGCCGCGCGGAGGGTGCATCTCGCACCTTCCGTTCCCAACGTTACGCGGCGTCGCAGTCAGCAGCGGCGCCGTTGTCGTTTGTCAGCTTAGAGAACGTGGGCTTTTAACTCTTCCAGTTTCCGATCATTGCTATTTGTTTCTGTTCTGAAATAGATGTGCGCAGTTCGCACATCACTTCCTTCCTGCATTCGACTCCAGTGCCGATTGATTTTGCATCCCAGGGGCTGGCCGAGCGGTCCGATCGCGCGCCGGCGCGGTGGCGCAGGCCGTTTCTGCGCTGGCTCGACGGCATCGAGGCGGGCTGGGCGGTGCCGCTTCTCATTGCGTGCTTCGTTGCGATCTGGACGCTCTATCTCGTCATCGCCTATGCCGGCGGTGGTCTGCATCCCGATACGCTCGAGGCGTGGGCGCTGGGGCGGAATTTCGCCTTCGGCTACCACAAGCATCCGCCCCTGATGGGCTGGGTCGCCGCGAGCTGGACCTCGGTCTTTCCGCTGAGCGACTGGTCGCTGCAATTGATGGCAATGGTCAATGCCGGGCTCGCGCTGTTCTTCGTCGATCTGGTCGCCCGTCAATTCGTCACCGGGCACAAGCGCATCCTGGTGCTGCTGCTGTTGATGCTGACGCCGGCCTATCAATTCCATGCCCAGCGCTTCAACGCCAATGCGGTGCTGCTGGCGACCTGGCCGCTGGCGACCTGGTGCTTCCTGCGCGCGTTCGAGACGCGTGCTCCGCTGTGGGCGGTTGCGGCGGGATGCACGACGGCGCTGGCGATGGTCGGCAAATATTACTCGATCTTCCTCGTCGCGAGCTTTGCCTTCGCCGCGCTGGCGCATCCGGCGCGACGGGCCTATTTCAGCTCCGCTTCGCCCTGGATTTTGGTGGTTACCGGCTTTGCGGTGCTGTCACCGCACATCTGGTGGCTGGCGACGACGGGGGCTTCGACCTTCACCTATGCGATGAACCACGCCAATGGCAGTGCCGTGAGCTCGCTCGGTGAAGTCAGGAATTTCCTGCTGGGGCTGGCAGCGGCCATGGGCGTGTCGGCCGTGCTCTGGGTGTTGATCGCGGGGACACGGCTCAAGCAGTTTCCGGCCGACTTCGCGGCCATGAGTCCGGGCCTGCGGCTTCTCTTCTATATTGCGATCGGCACGATCGTGCTGCCGGTGCTGACGTCGCCCGCGATGGGAACGGACCTGCCGTCGCTATGGGCGCTGCAGGGATTGTTCCTGTTCGTCGTGCTCGTCGTGTGCGGCGCGCGCTATCCGATCGAGCGCTTCTACACCGTCAATGTCACGGTGATCGTGGCCGGCGTTGCGCTTGCCGCGGCCCTGGTCGCCGCGCCGATCCACGCCGTCTATCGCAACCAGCATGGCTACGAAGAAGGCCGGAATTTCTATGTGCAGGCGGCGAACGAATTGACGCGCGAGTGGCGCGAGCTCACGGGGGAGCCGCTGAGTGCCGTCAGCGGCGACGATTCGCTGGCCTTCGCGACGGCGTTCTACAGCCCCGACCATCCGCGTTATGCCCGGCCGTTCGCGTACCAATATGATTGGGGCTTGCCGCGCAAGACGACGCTCGACAGCGGCTGGGCCGCGGTCTGCTTCCGAGGCCAGGAATATTGCGGCCGGTGGATGGAGGGGGTGTCCGCGCGCGCCGAGCATTTCGTCACGCGCGAGTTCACCGTGCAGGCAACGCTCTGGGGCAAGCCCGGCCTGACACGGGAGGTGGTGGTGCTGATGGTTCCGCCGCGCGGAGGAAGCACGGCCCCGCAGGGCGATGCCGAAGATTTCAGCGCCAGCAAACGGGCCGCGGAGTAGGGCGCGGGCTCAGCAATGGCTGTCGCGCACGCGCTCGAGGCCTTCGCTGGCGAACGGTGCGGTGAACGCAGCCTGCTCCGCATTTGGCTCGGAACGCTTGGTTTCCGCCGGTTCCGGGGCGTGACGGTCTTTGCGGACTTCCAGTTCCATGGCGTGGCCTTTCGAATTGCTGCAGTACAACATCAAGGCCGGCGGGAAGTTCCTCAGCTGATCGGGCGATGATGCGGCTTGAACAGCCGTCCCTTTTCCACCACCAGCACGATGGCAAGTGCGGCGAGCGTCGACAGGAAGAACCCGACCGAGAACGGCAGCAGCGTGCCGTCGAAGCTCTGCCCGATCGCCATGCCGACCACGATGCCGATCAGCGTCGTGATCGAGCCGTAGAGCGAGGAGGCGGTGCCGGCGATATGGCCCTGCGGCTCCATGGCGAGCGCTGTGAAATTGGCGACCATCATGCCGAACGAGAACATCATCAGCGCCGAGAGCACCATGAACAGGGGCAGCGGCAGGATGCCGAGAATTTCCGTCAGCAGCATCACGCCGGCGACCACGGTGTAGAGCGTCAGCGCGCCGTGCGAGATCACGCGCATGCCGAGCCGTCCGACCAGCTGCGAATTGAGGAAGCCGGCGACGGCCGTGCCGGCCGCGATCGCGGCGAAGGCGACCGGAAAATAATGGCCGAGATGATAGATGCCGGTGAACACCTGCTGGGCGCAGAACACGTAGGCGAACAGCGCGCCGATGACCATGCCGGCGGCCGTCGCATAGCCAATGGTCTGGCGATTGGTCACGGTTTGCCGGAAGGCCGATAGCACGTCGGCGGGCGCGAGCGACCTGCGCTCCGACTCGGGGAGAGTTTCAGGCAGCCGCAGCACGCACCAAGCGAGCGCGAGCAGCCCGTAGAGCATCAGCACGACGAAGATGCCGCGCCACGCCGTCACCAGCAGCACCGCCTGTCCGAATGAGGGCGCGATCACGGGCACCGCGATGAACACCATCATGGCCAGCGACATCACGCTCGCCATGCGGCGGCCGACATAGCAGTCGCGCACGATCGAGGTCGCGATCACGCGGGTTGCCGAGGTGCCGAGTCCTTGCAGCGCGCGCGCCAGTAGCAGCGTCTCGAACGAGGGCGCGGCAACAGCCAGCACGCTCGCCACCGCATAGACCGCCATGCCGCCGAGCAGCACCGGACGCCGGCCGAAGCGGTCCGACAACGGGCCCATGACGAACTGGCCGGCGCCGAAGCCGATCAGGAAGGTCGAGAGCACGAGCTGGAGATGGTTGGCGACGGGGATATTGAAGGCTGCCCCGATATTGGGCAGCGCCGGCAGCATCATGTCCATCGCAAGCGGATTCAGCGCCATGATGGACGCGATCACGATGACGAATTCGGGAAAACCCATAGGACGGTGTCCCGAGGACACCCAACTGTCGGCATTGACGTCGGACAAGAAGCTCACCCCTGAAATGCAGGTTCCTATCTAGCGTCGATGCTGCGTTGCACAACCCATGTTTCGGGATGGCTGTCAGGCGGGGACGGCCACGGTGAGGGAGCCGCCACGCCGACGGCCGCGTCGAGGCATTAAAGGCGGCTTAGGCGCGACCTGACTTTTGCGCCGCCTCGACCAGGCCGAGCGCCAATTGTCCTGCGGTCTCCACATAGTCGAGATCGCGATGGATCAGCATCACCGTCGTCGCGCCGTCGAGCAGGATCACGAGCTGGCGTGCGAGCGGGGCCGCACCGGCGATGCCCTGGCCACGCAATTCGGCTTCGAGCCAGGCTTCAAAACGCTTCTTGTGCGCGGCGCCGGCCTTGACGGCCGGATGCGCCGGCGTGTTTGCGAGCTCGGCGATGGTGCGGAGGAATCCGCAGCCACGCCAGCGCGGCGTATTCACGGAGCGTCCGAGTTTCGTGAACAGGCCGCGGACCTTGTCGCCCACGCTGCCGTCGGTCTCGGCGAACCAGCGCATATAGAGCTCCAGTGTCGGCTGGTCCCTCGCTGCGATGGTTTCGGCGACGAGCTCGTCCTTGCTGGTGAAGTGGTAGTAGAGCGTCTTCTTGGTGACGCCCGCCTTCTCGGCGACCGCGTCCATGCTCACCGACCTGATGCCTTCGCCATAGAACAGGCGGGTTGCCGCAACGACGATCTGCTCGCGGGTGGTGTCGCCCCTTTCTGACATCGCTCCAATGTATACCGCCTAGTGAGTATACACAACAATGCCGGTGTGGCTGACTTTCAGGCCTGCTCGATCTGGAAGGAATCCTCGCTTGTCTGACCTGATACTCGCCGAAACGCGCGGCACCGTCGCGCTGCTGACCCTGAACCGGCCCAACAAGCTCAATGCGCTGAACTACGCGCTGATCGACCGCCTGTTGGCGATCCTCGATCGCATCGAGGACGACGCAAATATTCGCGCCGTCGTGCTGACCGGGGCGGGCGAGCGCGCCTTCTCCGCCGGTGCCGACATCGCCGAATTCTCCGAGAGCGTGAAGCGCGGGCCGGATGCGGCAGTGAAGGCCTTCGTGCGGCGCGGGCAGGGGATGACGGCGCGCATGGAAGCGTTTCCGAAGCCGATCATCGCCGCCGTCAACGGTCTTGCCTACGGCGGCGGCTGCGAGATCACGGAGGCTGTGCATCTGGCCGTCGCGAGCGAGCAGGCGAGCTTCGCCAAGCCAGAGATCGCCATCGGCATCACGCCGACCTTCGGCGGCACGCAGCGCCTGCCGCGGCTGGCAGGCCGCAAGCGCGGGCTCGAATACCTTTTGACCGGCGATTTATTCTCACCGCAGCGAGCCCTCGAGATGGGATTGGTCAACCGCATCGTGCCGCACGCGCAGCTTCTCGACGCAGCCTTCGCGCTGGCCAATCGCATCACGCGGCATTCGCCCCTGGCGGTCGCGCGGGTCATCACGGCGGCTACGCGGGGCCTCAATGTCTCGATCTCCGAAGGTCTCGCCATCGAGAGCGAGCAGTTCGCGCGCATGGCGGCGACGCAGGATACGCGCGAGGCGCTCGATGCCTGGCTGGCGGCCCGCGCGCCGCGCTAGGTGCCGCCTGGCTGTTTGGGGCCATGACGGCGGGGGACCGGTTCCCCGCCGTCCTTGTCTCGAGGCCGGCAACCAGCTGTTCACCATAAGACGGGGCACGCCGCATCGGAGACATGAATCCGCAACCCATCCTGTCCATTGTGGCCTGATCGGACGCCGCGTGGGGCGCGCCGAGGGAACCCAGAACGACAAGGTATTTTCGCGGTGTCCGACGTCACCGGTACAGCACGATGGTTCGGACCTTCGGCCGGCATGGCTGCGCGTCGCAACGCCTGGCTTGTCGGCCTGATCGCGCTGACCGCGCTGCTGGTGCTCGGCAATCTCGTCAACGACGCCAGGCTCGACGTGAAATACGGCTGGGACGTTCGCGTCAATTGCGCTGCGGTCGATGCGCATGCCGAGGGGCTCGATCCCTACTTCGTCAAAAACCTGAAGGGCACGCGGCTGTCCTATCCCTATCTGCCGGTGACGCTCGACGTGTTTCGCCCGGTATGTGCGGGCGGCTTCATCGTCGATCATTACAGGGGCATCTATCTCGTCCTGGCCGTGCTGTGCGGCCTGCTGCTGCCCGGTCTCAGCCGAACCCGTGCGAGCGCGAATGATGTTGCGCTGAGGGTGCTTTGCGCGCTCGGTGCGTTCGTCGGATTCGAATGGGTTGCGGCATCGGGGAATTTTGCGATCTTCAGCGGCGTGCTGACCGCGATCGCGCTCAGTCTTCTGCTGCGTCCGCCCATGCCTGATGCATGGAACGACGAGAGCTTTCCCTTGCGCGTCGTCGGCGCCGTGCTGCTCGGCCTCGTGACCTCGTTCAAGCTGGTGTTCTGTCCCGTGCTGGCGGGGCTCTATTTCCTGCCGCTGCCGCGCGCGCGGAAGCTGGCGCTGATCGCGGTTGCGGCCTTCGGCTTCGTGTTGCCGGTCGTGATGTCGAGACTGCTGTATCCCGATCTGTTCGCGAGCTGGCTGCTTGCCGTTGCCGGGCAGATCCCGAACCAGCATTCCGTCGACATCGTCGAGATCAATCCCTCGCTGCTGCTACTGGCGCACAGCCTCATGGAGCATGCCGGGCTCGGCGCCAGCAAGGCGGCGATGTTCGCGACCTATGCGCTCGCAGCCCTCGCGCTCGTGCTCGTGCCCTTCGCGCTGTCCGTGCTGCGCGCGGCCGGGAACGGACCTGTGCGAGCAGGGGGCTCGCTGCTGGCGCGGCTGGATCGCTGGCTGATCGATCATCCCCACACCGCGGCGCGCGTCACGGTGCTGGCCATGTTCGCGCTCTATCTCTCTTCGCCGCGTCTCAAGGAATATGCCTTCTTCGAGCTCGCGCTCTATGCCGCGATCCTCGTCGTCGATCTTCCCGCCCTGGCGCTCGCCACGCTTCTTGTCGTCGGTCTTCTTGCGCCTGCGGTGATCTCGATGATGGGCCATACGATCGAAGGCAGTTTCACCCTCCTCATCGTCGCACTGACATGCTTCTGGATCCTGCTGCTCGATTTTCGGGCCGAGCCCAGACGCCTCGATCCGGAAAGCGCGCATCCATGACAAGTCTCGCCTCGTCCGTCGTTTCCGGACAACAGCGCCCCGTCGCTGCGGCGGCGTCAGGGAGGACCTGGTTGACCCGCTTCATCCTGGCCGTGGCCGTGCTGCTCGCAACGTCCGTCGCCATCGATCTCGGCGCGGACGAGACGTTCGGCTGGGATGCGCGGGTGAACTGCGCGGCGGTCGATGCGCATGTCGCGGGGCTCGATCCCTATTACGTCAAGAATCTCAAGGACACCAAGCTGTCCTATCCCTATTTGCCCGTGACGCTCGACGCGTTTCGACCGCTCTGCGCCGGCGGCTTTCTCGTTGCGCACTACAAGCCGATCTTTCTCGTCCTCGCGCTGATCTGCGCGCTGCTGTTGCCCGGCATCGGCAAGAGGAGAGGCGGTATGCAGGATGTCACGCTGCGGATCGTGTTCGCGCTGGGTGGTTTCCTCGGCTTCGAATGGATCATCGCGACCGGCAATTTTGCGATCCTCAGCGGCCTCTTCACGGCGGCATCGCTGGCCCTGTTGCTGCGCCCCGCACAGTCCGATGGCGGCAGCGCGGGCATTTGGCCGCAATTGGCGGGCGCTGCGCTGCTCGGCCTCGTCACCTCGTTCAAGCTGGTGTTCTTTCCGGTCCTCGCCGCGCTCTATTTCCTGCCGCTGCCCAGGGCCCGCAAATTCCTCCTGATCGCGGTGGCGGCCGGCATGTTCGCGCTGCCGATCCTGGCGTCGCTGGCGATCTATCCCGACCTGTTCAAGAGCTGGCTGAGCGCGATCTTCGGCCAGATCCCCGGCCAGCATGCGCCGGGCAACGAGGTCAATCCGTCGCTGCTGTTCATGTCGTTGACGCTTGCTGACCGCGTGGGGCTCGCCGGCAGCAAGCCGGTCGTTGCCGTGCTCTATGGTCTCATCGCGGCCGCGCTCGTGCTCGCGCCGCTCGCCATCTCCGTGTGGCGCATGGTGAGCGCGCAAGGCTTCGCCGCCAAGACCTCGCTGCTTCGGGCGTTCGACGACTGGCTGATGAGAAACCCTGAAGCCGCGATGCGCATCACCGTGCTCGCGATGTATGCGCTCTATCTCTGTGCGCCCAGGTTGAAGGAATATGCCTTCTTCGAGGTGGCGCTCTATGCAGCCATTCTCGTCACTACTCTGCCCGCAACGATGATGGCGGCCGTGCTCGCGATTGCGGTTGCCATTCCGACCCTGGCGTCGGTCTCGGGCATCGCCTTCATGGGCGGCTTCGGCCAGCTTGCGATCGCGCTGATCTGCTTCTGGCTGCTGCTTCCGCGCGAGCCGTCAGGCGAGCCGGCTCCGCAGGCGACGTGATCTATCGCGCGGTGGCCGGCTGCGCGGTGTAGAGGCTCATATAGGCGCCGGTATATTCCTCTTTCCAGCCCCGCTGGCCGACGAGGAATTGCCTCAGCTGCGCGTGCCCTCTGACCCAGAGCACCGCATCCACCTTGTACGTCCTGATCACATTGTCCCAGGCCGCCTCGTCGATCTCCCACCGCACCAGCTTGAGATAGTCGCGCAGCAGCTCGTCCGGATAGGCGGTCGCCGCCCTGCCGTCGACGAACATGGGCACCGATCCGTGCGTCCGGAAGATCAGCAGTCCGCCGGAATTCCAGTGGTTGAGCACGCGCGAATGCGTGGAATGGGCGAGCAGATAGTCGGCATCCTGCTGTGACAGCATCTCCGGCAGCGCCAGCGCCGGCCGCACCTGGATAAAGGCGAGCGGCATCACAAGGACGCCCACGACACCCGCCGCCAGCATCGCGCGGCGGATGTCGAACCTCGCAAGGCTCTTCGGCAACAGCCGGTGGATGTGAAGCGCCATCGGGACTGTCGAGAAGATGAAGAAGAACGCGGCGTACCTGAACTGGTAGAGGCCGAGCGCCAGAAACAGCCATGCCAGCAGGCGCGGCTCCAGCGGAACGGGCCTCGAGTTGCGAAATGTCAGCTCGAGCGCAACGAACGCCAAAGCATAGGCGATGCCGGGAATGCTTCCGGGGATCTCCATGTTGTGGAGATAGGGACGCCATTCGCCGATATTGGCCTGAATGAAGTGGCCCAGCGTCGCCATCACGCCGTCGTAGATGTGCCATCCCAGCGGATTGACGAAGATCGCGGCGACACACCCGATGCCCGCGAGACAGTAGTTCCTGAAGTTCACCCAATCCCGCCGCAGCAGGGCGACGCCGGCGAAGACGCCGATGATGGGAAAGGCGAGCATGAAGCCGCCATGCAGATTGACCCACAGCACCATCATCACGGGCAGCAGATACCATCCGCGCCGCCGCAGGCATTCGCCGTAGAAGACGACCGCGAACAGCATGGTCGCGATGTTCGGTGAGGCCGCGAGATACGTGTTGGGCGCCGCCTCATAGCAGGGATAGAGCAGGCAAGAGGCGAACACGGTGATGCCGACCGCCGCGGCCGATGCGCCGCTGCGCAAGGCCGCAAATGTCAGATATCCGACGATGACCGCGCCGCAGGCGACGACGAGCAGGACGATCCCGGCAAAACCGGCGTGCTGATACAGCACGCTCGCGATCACGTCCCAGAGCCACGACAGATTGTACCAGCGTTTGTCACTGAGCGTGAACGCCCACGGGTCCTGATAAGGAATCGCGCCGCGCTCCCGGATCAGGTCGCCGGCGGCGATGTGCCAGCCGAGGTCGTAATGGCTGAGCTGGATCGGCCCGTTCGAAAGATAGAAGACGGACAGGAACGCAATCAGGAAAAGGTAGACCTCGCGCCCGTGCAGATAGCGCCCGAACGCCGTGGGCGCTCCGCCAATCCGGTCTTGCGACCAATTCCCGCGCGCGTCCATGAGAGCTCTCACCATCGAAGCCGGTCGCCCCAGGCTCCGCGTTTCCCTGCGATCCGCAGCGACGGGCGCAGACCTCATCCGCTTTAGGGGAAGACGATCTAAAGTCGAGTAAAGGCTGGTCGCGTCGCGCGGGTTCCGGCGGCGGAAGGGCGTGTTGGTAAACGAATGATTGCGCGAGTGGGAGGCCGCGGCTGGATCCAGCCGCGGTGGCGGCCTGCGCCGTCAGCTGAGGTGGTGCGGGCAGCCGGGTCGAACCGGCTTAGCATTTGCGTGCCGAGCAGCCTCACATCGGGGCCGCTCTCGTGCATCTTCAGCCAGCCGCGGCGTTGCGGTCTCGCACCAGCGCTTCAAGAGTCCGACAGATCTCCGACGACGACGCAGCTTGCGGTGACGTAGGGAGTGACCCCTCCGGAGCTATATGTCGAGATACCGATCGACGGATAACGGCCCGGGCCAATCTTGAAATAGACCTTGTCTGTTACAACCGACCAGCTATTGGCGCTGGCCACGACCTGTGGAGAGACGTTTCCTCGGAGGGGATAGGACCGGCCAAGATCGGAATTGCCCGCGGTCGATCCGGTGTTCAAATCGACACGATCCAGAACTTGGCTGGTTTGCGTGGCGATTGTGCAAGCGACGTGAGTGATATTGAGAAACTTGTTTGCCGGCGCTTGTGTAAGTGTCAGAATGAGCGAGTTCGTGTTGCCATTTGCCGTAGCGCGATCCTCGTACCATGTGCCTGAGATGATTTGCTTGTTGCTCTGCGCGTGCGCCGGGGCGGCCAAAGCGACGGCAAACAGCAGCGCGGTGGCTCCGGATTTAGCGAATTCAGCAAAGCGCATGCGAGTCTCCATTTGAAATTGATGCGTCAGTTGAAAATGCAAAAGCCGCCCGGGAGCGGCCTCTGTTCATCCGGCTCTCCGATCGGCGAGGAATGTCTCGTCGGGGTCACCTAATAGTTGGCGGAACTATTAGGTGTGATCGCGCCTCTGCGTCAACGGCGCGATCAGGCAAACTCTTGTCGCGAGAATCCGGGCGCGTGGCGTCGATGGGAGAAGCGTCATGCGAGGGGGCCGGCGCTCCTGTCACAGGATTGTGCGGCCGACCAGCCGATGCGCATAGCGGGCGGGCCTTGTTGCCGGAGTGGTGCGGGCAGCCGGGGTCGAACCGGCACAGCGCTTGCGCACCGAGGGATTTTAAGTCCCTTGCGTCTACCAATTCCGCCATGCCCGCTTGATCCAACGAGATCAAACACTTAAGTCCACGTCCGGCCGTCTGGAATTGGTGCTTCGCGGGCCGGGTGGGTGGTTCTTCCTTAAGCGAGCCGGCCGCACAAGGCAAAGCCTCAATCCGGACATCTGTTGCTGCTTTAGGCATTCTCAATCCACGGGGACTATTCATCCGGCATGGTTGCTTCGTTTTCCTCTCCGCTGCGCTGTTGCGGCGCGCTTGTTGTGCTGCTTGCGGGCGCCGCGCTGTCCGGCTGCGCCGGCATGAGCGAGACGGTCGCGCCGGCCTTTGCCGATCCCGGCAAATACGAATTGTACGACTGCAAGCAGCTCGAGCCTGAGCGCAAGGCGCTCGCGGCCCGCACCGCCGAATTACAGAGGCTGATGGACAAGGCGGAGACGGGGACCGGTGGGGCCGTCGTGGCTGAACTCGCCTATCGCAACGACTACGTCGCGGTGCGCGGCCAGGCGCAGCTCGCCGAAGATGCCTGGCGCCGCAATCGGTGCCGGGAGACCCCGCCGAATGCACCCCCCGCGGCTTCAGTCCCGCAGCGGCCGGACATCAAGCCCGCGCCGAAGCGCTAGGCTGCTCTGTCGACCCATCAGGGACGCCAGCGGTAGATCCAGTCCTGCCGCGCCAGCATGCGGTCCGGGCCGAGCGCGCGGATCGCAACATCGCGTGCGAGCGCAAGCGGTCCGCCGAGATGATAGATGCGGCCCTGTTGCCGCGCGGTCCGCTGCACCTGCCGCACCCGCGCCTGGCGCGCGCGGCCATATTGCTTCAGCGCAGCCGAGATGCCGGCTGTGCTCTCGGCAATTTCAGGGCTCAAGAGCTGCGCGAGCACGGCGGCATCCTCGATCGCCATGCCGGCGCCTTGCGCGGCAAAGGGCAGCATCGCATGCACGGCATCGCCGAGCAGCGCGACCGGGCCGTTGCTCCAGGGGCAGCCGTCGGGAACGCCGAACAGTGCCCATTTCCGCCAGCTATCGACCGTGGACAGCATCATCCGCGCCGCCGGCGGCCAGCGCGGCGCGGCGAAGGCCTCCATCACCTCCAGCGGATCGCCCGGCGTGCTCCAGCCCGGCCTGTTCCAGGTGCCCGGCAGCACCGCGACCACGTTGATCTGGCGGCCGCCCGAGATCGGATAGGCGACGAGATGGGCGTTCGCGCCCATCCAGAGCTGCACCCGCCGCGCGGTAAAATCCTTCGGCAGTTGCGTGGCGTCCAGCGTGCCGCGCCAGGCGATCAGCCCGGAGAAGCACGGTTGCACCTCGGGAAACAGATGCTGGCGTACCGTCGACCAGATACCGTCGGCGCCGATCAGCGCGCTGGCGAGATCGCTGCGGCGGATCGTGCCGCTGCGATGGACGACGGTCAGCCCCTTGGCGTGCGGCGCGACGTCCTCGAAGCTCGCGCCCAGCTTCAGGTCGATATCGGGATGCTCGGCGACGGCGCCGGCGAGGGCGGATTGCAGGTCGGCGCGGTGCACCACCCAATAGGGGGCGCCGGCGCGCGCGGAGGCGGCTTCACCCAGCGGCATGCGCAGCAGTTCGCCGCCGGCCCGCGCGCTCATGATCGAGACCGCCTCGGGGACGACGGCGCGCAGCTTCAGGCGTTCGGCAAGGCCGAGCTCGACCAGCACGCGGCTGGCATTGGGGGAGAGTTGCAGGCCGGCGCCGACTTCCTCGAGCCGCTCGGCCTTTTCCAGCACGACGATGCGGAAGCCGCGGGCCACGAGTGCGAGGGCGGCCGTCAGTCCACCGATGCCGGCACCGGCGATGACAATCGTTCGGGAGAGCGCCACCCCTGACCGATGGATGCGGTCAGGCCACCTTGTCCTTCAGGACGCATTCCGGCGGACGGGCCTCGCCGGCCTTCAGGTCCGCCGCGAAGCGGTACAGCGTCGAGCAGTACGGGCAGATGATCTCGTTGTCGTTGCCGAGGTCGAGGAAGACGTGCGGATGGTCGAACGGAGGGTTGGCGCCCACGCACATGAACTCTTGCGAGCCGATCTCGATGACGGGAACACCGGCATCGTTATGGAAGTGCGGGACGACATGGTCGGACATCGTAACTCATCCTGGAGTGGCAGTGGCAGCAGATACAATCAAAGCTGACGCGGTATCTTTTGAAACGCGGCGGACCATACTGGGGGGTACGGATGATTGCTAGTCCAGCGGAACCGAAAGGTTGCAACTGCCCCATGCTCATTTGCTCATGCAAATTCGACACAATCTTGTCGCCCCAGAGAAGCCCTTCTTTCGTCGGGGACGTTGTGTCGCAATTTTGGCATACTATGTCTGTGGGCGCGCGCATTTGCGACGAAAGACGAATCATCGGGCGCATGATCTCAGGACCGTCCAGGTTTCCCACATGAAATGGCTGCGAATCAGCACCGCGTTGACCGGTATCTTCGCGTGCGGCTTCCTGCTCGCGCAGGTGGCGCCGCACGCCCGTGACGCCGGCGCGATCTTGGCTGCCCAGGACGATCCGGCTGCGCTGTCCGAGCTCAAGCTCGATGCGCTGCTGCGGCAGAACGACCATCTGGTCCAGGACAATATCGAGGCCGCGCTCGCCGCGGGCGATGCCGATCTCGCGGACAGCTTTGTCGCGCTGGCGCGTGACCGCAACATCGCGCTGCCCGACGACCTGCTCAATCGCGTCGGCGACGCGGTCAAGGACGAGAACTCGACCTCGCATTTCGCCAAGCGCTTTGCCACCGGCCTCGTCACCGGCACCGCCGACGATGTTGCGAGTCTGTCGGGAACGATGGCCGGCGATCTCTTCGTGATCGGCGACGTCAGGGACGTCGTCCGGGAAGGCAAGCACCTCGCGGTGGGCGAGGACACTGACCGCCTCGTGCTTGGTCTTGCGACGGCCGGCCTCGCAGTGACGGCGGTGACCTATGTCTCCGTCGGCGGTGCTGCGCCCGTTCGCGCCGGGCTGACACTGGTCAAGGACGCGCGCAAGGTGGGACGGCTCGGCGAGGGGCTTGCGGCATGGGCCGCCCGCTCCGCGCGCGAAGTGGTCGACGCGCCGATGCTCCAGAATGCGGTCGCCAAGGGTTCGGTGTTCCGCCCGGGCGAGACCGTGAGCGCGATCAAGGCGGCGTTCCGTGCCGAGAAGGCCGGTGCGCTGGTCCGGCTCGGCAAGGACGTGACGCGCGTTGCCGAAAAGACCGGCACGCGCGGGGCGATGGATACGCTGCGCATCGCCGAAGGCCCGAAGGACGTCACGCGCGCGGTGCGGCTTGCGGAAGCGCAGGGCAGCAAGACCCGCGCGATCATGAAGCTGCTCGGCCGCGGCGCGCTGCTGCTCATGAGCGGCGCGTTCGATCTGGCGCTCTGGCTGCTCAGTGCGGCCCTGACGCTGTTCGGCCTGTTGTCCTCGATCAAGGCAACCACCGAGCGGCTGACCCAGGCCTGGTGCGATCGCAGACGGGCGCGGCGGCTCCGCCGGGCCCGGATCGCAGCCGAAGCTGCTCTGGCGAATTCGGCCGCGACGGCCTGAAGCGCAACGCTCCAGGTTATTGTTTGGGCATGATGTTGCCGGAAAATCGCTGCACACTTTTCCGGATCGTGCTTTAAGATCGATCCATCCCCCTCAAGACCTGCGGAACTGATGATGCCGAGCTTTCACAACGGCGCCGTTGAAATTGCCTATCTCGACGAAGGCGAGGGCGAGCCGATCATCCTGGTGCACGGCTTTGCCTCCAGCAAGAACGTGAACTGGGTCTATCCGACCTGGGTCTCGGAGCTGCGCAAGAACGGCCGTCGCGTCATTGCGCTCGACAATCGCGGCCATGGCGACAGCGCAAAGCTCTACGAGCCCGCGCAGTACTCGATCCCGACCATGGCCGGCGACGTGCTCGCGCTGATGGACCATCTCGCCATCCCGCAGGCCGACATCATGGGCTATTCGATGGGCGGGCGGATGACGGCCTGGCTCGGGCTCAACGAGCCGCAGCGGCTGCGCTCGGCGATCCTCGGCGGCATCGGCATCGGCGGCCTGATCGAGGGCACCGGGCCCGGCGAGAACGTCGCCAAGGCGCTGGAAGCGCCTGAGCTCGACGACGTCACCGATCCCGTTGGACGCACGTTTCGCGCATTCGCAGACCAAACCCGCTCCGATCGCAAGGCGCTCGCCGCTTGTCTCCGCGGCACGCGCGAGCTGATGACGAAGGCAGAAGCCGCGCGCATCGAAGTGCCCGTGCTGATCGCGGTCGGCTCGACCGACGACGTCGCGGGATCCGCGAGCGCGCTCGGCGCCATCATTCCGGGTTCTGAAGTGCTCGACATTCCGGGGCGGGACCACATGCGCGCGGTCGGTGACAAGGTCTACAAATCAGGCGTGCTCGACTTCCTCTCACGCCGCGGCTGACATCTCGTCTTCCGGCTCATCGTCACTGAGCGCGCGCGCCAGCGCCATCAGCACGGTGAAGGTCGCAACCCACACCATCCGCGCGCCGTAGCGGTCGTGCGGGCCGGAGATGACGGCGCAGATGAAGGCGTTGCCGAGCAGCGCCAGCGTTACGGTCGCCGCCAGCAGCGTCAGATCGTCCAGCCGTCGCGTTGCCAGCGCCTGCGCGAGCAGCGCGACCAGCGCCAGCATCGAGACCAGCGCGACCGGCACGTGCAGCCAGTTGACGTAGCCGAAATCGAGGCTCCAGTTCTGCTGGCGCGCGGCGCGCATCGGCGCGATCTGGGCGGGGATGTAGCGCTCGATGATGCCGTAGGTGTGCGGGATCCAGCCATTGGTGCCTTCGCCGGTGGCCACATGCAGCAATTGCTGCCCCATCGCGCGCAAGGCGGCGCCGGCTTGCCAGGCCGGATAGTCGGCGAGCGAATGCACGACGACGTAGCTCATCTCGTCGTTCATGCCTTCGAAGCGGCCGAGCGTGTTGAACATGCTCTTGCCCCACAGGAACTCGTCGGCGGTCGCCGGCAATTGGTTGCGGTAGGGGCAGAGCTTGAAGTTTTCGCGCGGGCAATGGTCGTTGAGGAAGCGCGCGACGATGCCGTCCTGCATCATGCGGCCGAAGGCAACGCCGTAGCCGCCCGGCGTCCAGGCCCATTTGCCCGACAGCGCATGGTTCGCCGACACCAGCATCAGCCCGCCCACGACAATTGTCAGGCTCGCCTGCGCCAGTCCAGCCATCGGCAGACGGCGCCCGACCAGCGGCCGCACCATCCAGCCGGCGATGCAAAGTCCCAGCAGCACGCCGAGCGTGGCGCTGTGGGTCGCGGCGGCAAAGGCGGTGAAGACGAACAGCGAGATCTTTTCGAGCGTTGAAACCCGCTGCCCGCCGACGACCAGCAGGAACAGCGACAGGATCGAGAGCCCCGCAAAAATGTCGGTGAGCAGCATGCTCGCAAGCCAGGGCAGCGCGGTCGACAGGATCAGCACCAGGCTGATCGCGACGAAGCGGGAGGTCTGCATCAGGCCGAGCACGCGCAAAGTGAGCTGCAGCAGCCACAACGTCGCCAGCGACTGCAGGGCGAGGTTGATCCAGAAGCCGAACCCCTCGCCATAGTGCAGGTAGAGGCCGAACACGGTGGAGCGGCTGGGGACCAGATAGCCCTCATACCAGCGCGCCAGATACCCGCCGGTATCCCATTGCAACAGCGGATAGCCGTTCCAGAATGCCGGGGCGATCAGCAGGAGGGGCAGGGCGAGAGCGGCGAGCCGCAGCCAAAATGAGCCCGCGGCGCGCGCGCGCAATTGTTCGGTGGTGATGCTCAAATCCGCTCCGTCCTCGTCCGGACCATGCCCGCAATAAGGCTCGGGGGAGAATTCACCAATAGTTTGACGCCGCCCGACTTGAATTTGCCAAAAGCCTGACCATTTTGAGCCAACCTTGCCGCTTGGGGGCGTCTGAAGAAATCGTTGTGTTTCAACGCGTTGGCATGCGTTCGCGGGGCAAGGTGCTGTTCACTCTCAGGCAAGCCCGTCAGGACTTTGTCGCCTAGACTGTGCTATAGAGCCCGCCAAACGAGCCAATTCGAAAGAGCAGATCCCATGGCAGTGCATCAGGTCAATCCGGGAGGAAAGCTCGCATCGCTCGATCCGATCTGGGACCGGATTCGCGGCGAAGCGGAGGACATCGTCCACCGCGAGCCCGAGCTTGCGACTTTCATCTATTCGACGGTGCTGCATCACAGCCGCCTCGAGGATTCGGTGATCCACCGTCTCGCCGACCGGCTCGATCACTCCGCCCTGTCGGGCGATCTGGTGCGCCAGACCTATGACGAGGCGCTGCGCGACGATCCCGATCTCGGCAACGCCTTCCGCGCCGATCTCGTCGCCGTCTACGACCGCGATCCCGCGACCTCGCGCTTCATCGATCCCTTGCTCTACTTCAAGGGCTTTCACGCGATCCAGACCCATCGCCTCGCGCACTGGCTCTGGCTGAAGGGCCGCAAGGACTTTGCGTATTACCTTCAGAGCCGCGCCTCCGCGGTGTTCCAGACCGACATCAATCCCGCCGCGCGCATCGGCCGCGGCATCTTCCTCGACCACGCCACCGGCTTCGTCTGCGGCGAGACCGCTGTCATCGAGGACGACGTCTCGATCCTGCACGGCGTCACGCTCGGCGGCACCGGCAAGGAGAACGAGGATCGTCATCCGAAGATTCGCCATGGTGTGCTGATCGGCGCCGGCGCAAAGATCCTCGGCAACATCGAGATCGGCCATTGCGCGCGCATCGCCGCGGGCTCGGTCGTGGTGAAGCCCGTGCCGCACAACGTCACGGTCGCCGGCGTGCCCGCCAAGATCGTCGGCGAAGCCGGCTGCGCCGAGCCGTCGCGCACCATGGATCAGATGATCAACGCGATGGGGCTTTGAGCTCGCGTGTAAGGGCCGGATTCTCCGGCCCTTTTCGTCCCCAAATTCTTTGGCAATTCATGCTGGCGGTTCGTCGCGTCTCGTCCTAAAACCCGCCGACCAATTTCGATCGGAGACTTGCCGTGGACGTCAAAGAAGTCAGAAAGCTCGACGCGTATTTGAAGCGCGTATTCGGCAATCCCAAGATCCGCGTCGTGCCGCGGCCGAAGAAGGATGATTCCGCCGAGGTCTATATCGGCGAGGAGTTCATCGGCGTGCTCTTCGTCGACGACGAGGACGATGATCGCTCGTTCCAGTTCCAGATGGCGATCCTCGAGGACGATCTCGTCGATCAGGAATAGTCTCTCTCCGTCATTGCGAGGAGCTCTTGCGACGAAGCAATCCAGGCTGTCTCCGCGAATGCGGTCTGGATGGCTCGCTTCGCTCGCAATGACGGATGCTTTTCCAGCGGTCCGCGCCGCGGTCTCCTAACTCTCCTTTCTTGCAAGAATGCGTAGCCGCGCCGTGGCATCGGCGACGATGATGCCCTCGGCATCGATGAGGTCGGCCTGCACGACCATGTCACGCTCGGTTTGCTCCATCACCCGCGCCCGCGCCGTGATGACTCCCACCGCCGCAGGTTTCAGGAAGCGCGTATCGAGGCTCTTCGTCACCGTCAGATCCGGCGAGAGCGCCGCCAGTGCGCAAATGCCGGTGGCAGAGTCCAGCATCGCCGCCAGAAATCCGCCCTGGATCGTCCCGTGCCTGTTGGTGAAGGCCTGCTGAGCCTGGAAGCGGATCAGCGCATGCCCGCTCTCGTCGAAGCCGAGCCATTCGCGTCCGAGCAGCTCGGCACCGGATGTGTTGCCCCATCATTCAAGCTGATCGTCCCATGATGTCATCATACCCCTGTTTTGCCCGACGGGTCAACTGGAGTTCGAAAAAACCGAAGATGCGACGGGCGCTTGGCTACTGTGCATGGGGTTGTTTTCGAACTTTTGCCGGGAGGCTCCACGTTCGTCCTCTGCAGGCCGGTCTCGCGGCTCAGCCCTTCGGCCCACGCAACTGCGCCGTCAGCCGCTCCATCGCCTCCGCCACGTCGCGCCATTGCGACAGCCAGCTGCGCGGAAAGCGGAAGGTGAGGTCGGCGCCGCCGACGCGACGCTCGGAGAGGCACATGCCGGGCGTCGACGCATCGCGGGTGCAGCGCGCGGTCAGCGCGGGGCTCGTCGCGGAATAGAAATCCTCGCTGCCGTAGGGCGTCTCGGCACGGAACATCCGCATCGTCAGCCCGTCCTCGGGCCTGGTCGCAGCCTGGTCGAGATAGCGCGGATAGATCGTGGCGGTTCGCTGCTCTGGCGCGAGCGCATCGTGATGGGCCGCGATCGACAGGAAGATGCGGTCGATCGGCTGCATCGTCGTCTCTACCGCATCGGCGGTGACGTGCTTCGGTGCGCCCGGCGGCTCCAGCGAGGGATAGAGGAAGTCGAGATCGATCCGCTCCTGCGGCCCGGAGTGCCGCTGGATCTTCATCCGGATCGCGGCCGCGGGCAGGTTGAACAGCGTGCCGCCGACGCTCACCGGCAGCTTGTCCGGAGCGCTCGCGCCGCCCGTTCCCCAGGTCGGCCACAAGAGATAGGCGACCAGCGCCACCGCGCCCACCGCCGCCGCGCCGCCGAGCACGATCGGCACGACGTGCGCCCAAGTGCGGCGGGGAGAGCGAGGGGAGGCTACCGAAAACACCGTCATGATGCGCGCATAAACCCAGGTCGGAGATCCAGCTCGGCCGATGGCCGACGAATCAGCGGCGAATATGCCATGCGGCGGCGAATTCGCGCAGCGTTCCCGGTGACCGGGAGCGGGGAGGGCCCTGCGCAGACCGGGCGACGGCGTTAACCTTCCCTTAAGGATAATGTAGCGTTAACCAGCACTATTTGTCACAGGAAGCCTCCGGCGTTGCGTAAGGGCGGACCGTTCCGATGACACCTGAGGCTTTCAATTCTCTCTTCTCGATTCTCATCGGTTTCGCGCTCGCGGGCGCGCTCGTGAGCGGATACCAGGCGGCCACGCAGCGGCCCGCCGGCTTCAGCCTGTTGCAGGACGGCGTGGCGCCGAAGACGTTTGCGGCGGTGCCGTTCCTGGTGTTCGCGGCGCCCTTCATCATCATGCGCAACACGCTGCGCGGCATGCGGCTGGAAAGCCGCCGCCTCGAATTCGTGATGATGGCGACCATCATCGCCGGCTTCTGGAGCATGATGAGCGGCACCTTCTTCCTGATGACGCTGCGCGCGACCGGCGTGCTGAGCTGACGCCTTGCAGGGCTGCGTGGCGCGGCGGCCCTTTGCCTCCGCGCCGCCGTTTCGCTATGCCTGAGGTCGATGTGACAGGAGACCTCCATGGCGATCTATGAGCTCGACGGGCAGGCGCCCGATCTTCCCTCGGACGGAAATTACTTCATCGCGGAGACCGCCACCGTGATCGGCCGCGTGCGGCTGAAGCCCGGCGCGAGCGTGTGGTTCGGTGCGGTGCTGCGCGGCGACAATGAGTGGATCGAGATCGGCGAGGGTGCCAACATTCAGGACGGCTCGACCTGCCACACCGACCTCGGCTTTCCCATGGTGATCGGCAAGAACTGCACCGTCGGTCACAACGTCATCCTGCACGGCTGCACCATCGAAGAAGGCGCGCTGATCGGCATGGGCTCGATCGTGATGAACGGCGCGAAGATCGGCCGCAACAGCATCGTCGGCGCCGGCTCGGTCATCACCGAGGGCAAGGAGTTTCCCGAGCGCTCGCTGATCATCGGCTCGCCCGCGCGCGTGATCCGCACGCTCGATGACGCCCAGGTGCAGAAGATGGGGAGCGCGGCGCGGTTCTATGTCGCCAACGGCCCGCGCTTCAAGAACGGCCTGAAGCGGATCGGCTAGCTACCTTCGGACTCGCGGGCTTCGACGGCGCCCGCGAACTTCTCGTGTCCCGCCGACCACAACGCATGCTCGTCGCTGCCGTCCGAGTAGGGATTGGCTTCCGCCGGGATGTTCTCGCGCGCGGCGCGTTCGCCTTCCGCAAAGGGATCGCGATCGGTCATCGTGACTTTGCCTTTCTTGATTTGGGACGCGCGGCTGGTTCGTCCGCTTCTCCGCCGAGCCTCGCGCTCTTGCGCAGCGCGTCCCTGAGATCGATGGGAATGCCGTGCTTCTTCAGGAGATCGGCAAAGGCTTCGTCCGCAAGCTCCTGAAACGTCGCCATCCTGTCGCGCCCCAATTGCTTCAGCTTGTCGAACGTGTCCTCGTCGAACGCGATCAGTTTGCGCATGATCGTGACTGCCTCCCTGTTTCAAGCTGATGTGACGGCATTTGTTCCGGAACGGCTCCTGGTCAGGATCGTTGACGGCCAAAGGGAGAATTTCCGATGGCTGCATCATCTGCAACCGCTTCGATGAAAACCTTGATCGTGATCTTCAGTCTCGCTGCGATGCCGGCCGTCGCGTTCGCGCAAGCGACCGGCGGTGCCGCGGGCACCAGTGGATCGACAGGCGGCGTTGCCAACTCACCGGCACCTCCGCCCGGCACCAACAGCCTCGGCACGGCGCAATCATCCGGCGTCAACGCGGCGCCTGGCGTCACCACCGGCACCGGCGCAGGCGCGTCGGCCGATGAAACCGTCAGCAACGAAAGCCGGATGCTCGACAAGAAGCTCAAAAGCATCTGCCGCGGCTGCTGATGCTCGCGCGGAAGTGAGGCAGGAAGGCTGTCAGGAATGCCTGTGTGACGTTAGCTTGGTTCCGCTTTGAAGCGTGGAGCGTGTCCACGCGGAGGATCGAGTAATGTTACGCAAGATGATGTTGACGGTGCTGGCCGTCGCGGCGGTCGGGCTGTCGGTGCCGCAGGCGGCACAGGCGGGTGGTCACGGCGGTTTCGGCCATGGTGGCGGCGGCTGGCATGGCGGTGGCGGTTGGCATGGTGGTGGTGGCTGGCACGGTGGCGGAGGCTGGCACGGTGGAGGCTGGCGTGGCCGCGGCTTCTGGCCGGGGCTCGCGATCGGGGCGGGTATCGCCGGCGCCGGCTACTACGGGTACGGCTATGGATACCCCTATTACGGCGATCCCTATTACTATGGTACCGGCTACGACGATGGTGGTTATGGCGGCTGCTACGTCGTGCGCAAGCGCGTGATGACGCCGTCGGGATGGCGATACCGTCGCGTCGACGTCTGCGAGTGAGGCGGGACGGGTAGATCAGCCGGACCCACTAAAAAACAAGGCCGTTGACGCAGTATACCGTCAACGACCTTGCCAGCCCCGGATATTGAAATCGGCTCACGCCATCCGGTACCGGCGAGCATGGCGCGGAATCATACGGGCGAATGTGATCCAGTTCACAAGTAGAAAAATTTAAAGGCGCAAGTTATCCGCGAGAGCGCTTGCGCGCGCTGGCATGAACGCGGTGCCGGGCCGGTTTCCCGCGGGTAACCGACGGCGTCTCGGCCTCGGTGGCCCGGGCGCTGGCGAAGGACTGGCGCAAATTGTCGATCGACTCGTTCAGGGTCGCCACCTGCTCCGACAGGCGCTTGGTATCGGCCTGTTGCGCCGTGATCAGCCGCTTCATGGTCTGGAGCTGGTCCTGCACGACCTGGAGCTGGTCGATCGATTCCTGCTGGGTCGCCTCCAACCCCTTGGTCTTCTCGACGAGCTGCTCGGAGGCCTGCGCGGTGCGGGCTTGGAGCTGTCGCGACGCCACCACCCGGTCGGCCTCCGGCGCGGTGCCCGTATAGGCGCGCCAGATCGCGATCGAGGCAACGCCGGCGATCAGCAGGAGAAGCGCGGCAGCGGTCAGCGCGATCGGCTGGCCTCCGAGACGAAACAGGGGGTTGGACGGTCTGTCCTCTGCGAGATCGATCATCGCTGACAAGGCCCAAATTGGAAACTTGGTGAGTGGCGAAGACCGGCAGCCTGGAAGCGGCAGCCGGGATGTCCCGAAAGTGTTACTGTTCGGCAACAATTGGGACCAAAAAGAGGCTGAAGCCCAAAAAAGCGGGCTCGGCCCCTTGCATTCCATCAAATGACACGATTTAGGGCTGAAACGACGAAAACGGCCCGGAATAGATCTTCGAACGCGGCGCCGCGTACGGCCCGAGCCGGGACGTCGTCAGCCCCAACCGCACCACTGATTCTGCCAGCGTCACCGCGGCGGCGACGCCGTCGACCACGGGCAGGCCGTGCGTGGCGGCGAGCTCAGTGGCGAGATCGGCCATGCCGGCGCAGCCGAGCACGATCGCTTCCGCGCGGTCGTCGCGGATCGCGGCCGTGATCTCCGCGGAGATCTTGCCGAAGGCATCGGCATTGCGCTCCTCGAGCGCGAGGACCGGGACCTCGGCGGCGCGGACGCGGGCGCAGCGCTCGGCGAGGCCGTATTTTCGTAAGTTATGCTCGATCGGCACGATGGAGACACCGAGCGTTGTCACCACAGCAAAGCGCGCCGCGACCAGGCTCGCCATGTGGAAGCCGGCCTCACCAATGCCGATCACCGGCGCCTTCGCAACGGCGCGCGCGGCATCGAGGCCGGTGTCGTCGAAGCAGGCGATGATGTGTGCATCGGCTCCGTCGCGGTCGGCCTCGCGGATGCAGCCGAGCATGCCGGGGACCGCGAAGGCCTCGTCGTAAAAGCCCTCGATCGAGACCGGGCCCATCGTCGGCTGGCGCGCGTCGATGACCGTGTCGGGGAGGGCGATCGCGCGCGCGGCGGCAGCGATCTTCGCCGTCATCGACGCCGTGGTGTTGGGATTGACGACGTGCAGTCGCATCGCGATCAGACAAGTCCTTTGCCGGCGTCCGAGCCCTTGGCCGCCTGCCGCTTGTTGAGCACGTGGATGGTGCCGAGCGCAAGCGTGATCACCGTGAACGAGACCGCGGAGATCACGGTGCCGAGCGCATAGATGTCGGGGTTCGTCACCGTGGTGGTGAGGCCCTGAAGATCGAGCGGCAACGTGTTCACCGCGCCGATCGCCTGGCTGGAGCGGGCAAGCTCGTCCCAGGACAGTGTGAAGCCGAACAGGCCGATACCGATTACGGAGGGCAGGATGATCGGCAGCACGACATGGCGGAATGTCTGCCACGGCGTCGCGCCGAGATCGCGCGCGGCCTCCTCGAGGCGCGGATCGAAGCGGTTGAAGATCGCGAACATGATGAGCAGGCCGAACGGCAGCGTCCAGGTGAGGTGTGCACCCAGGCCCGACGTGAGCAGGCCCATCGAGGTCTCGAAATTCTCGTTCCAATGCGCCTTGATCAGATCGTCGATGATGCGAAACTCAAGCGAGATACCGAGCGAGGTGATGATCGAGGGCACGATCAGGCTCGCGATCGCCGAATAGAACAGGATGCTCTGCGCTTTGAACTTGCGGCGGAACGCCATGCCGGCGGCAACCGACAGCACGACGGTGACGATCATCACGATGATGCCGAGCAGCAGCGAGCGGCGGAACGCCGCGCCGAGATCGACGATGCCGGTGCCCTGGAACAGCTTTGCGATCCAGAAGGTCGACACGCCGTTCATCGGGAAGGTGAGGCCGCCTTGCGGCCCCTGGAACGACAGCACGTAGATCGCGATCATCGGGCCGTACAGGAACAGCACATAGGCCGCGAAGAAGATCGCGAGCACGTAGAACGAGCGCGGGCGTCCTTCCTTCATGCTCTAGAGCTCCTTCTTGATGTCGACGATGCGCGACATCATGGTGATGATCAGGAAGGTGATCACGAGCAGGATCACGGCATTCGCCGCTGCCGCCGGGAATTGCAGCGCGTTGACCCGCGTCTCGATGATCTTGCCGGCGGCCGCGATCTGCTGGCCGCCCATCACGCCGATGGTGATGAAATCGCCCATCACGATGGTGATGACGAAGATCGACCCGATCACGATGCCGGGCTTTGACAAGGGAATGATGACGTTGACCAGCGTCTGGAAGCCGGTGGCGCCGGCATCATAGGCGGCCTCGATCAGCGATTTGTCGATGCGCACCATCGAATTGAAGATCGGTACCACCATGAAGAAGGTGAAGAGGTGCACCAGCGCCAGCACCACGGAGAATTCGGAGAACAGCAGCCATTCCACGGGATGGTTGATCAGCCCCGTCTTGATCATGCCGGAGTTCACGAGGCCGTTGCGGCCAAGCAGCGGGATCCAGGCGATCATGCGGATGACGTTGGAGGTCCAGAACGGGATCGTGCAGAGCAGCGACAGTCCCATCTGCCAGGTCTTGGACTTGACGTGGAAGGCGAGGAAGTAGGCCACCCAGAACCCGATGAAGAGGGTGAGCGCCCAGACCATGAAGCAGAGCTTGAGCGTCTTCAGATAGGTCTTGCCGATCGTGCAGAGATCGGGGAGCTGCGCGATACAGCCTTCGAACGTGTCGCTGTAGCCGCGGCCGGAGAAGGCCGGCAGCAACTGGTATTCGTTGTAGTCCCAGAAGGAGACGATGACGACGAAGACCAGCGGGATCAGGAAGAAGGCGAGAAACACCAGCATCATCGGCCCGGCCTGAAGCCAGGAGATGAAGGACGGCGACAGCCGCGCCGCCTTGGCGGCGCGCGCGGTGTCGGATCCCCGGACCATGTCCGGGGATGCCTGTTGCAGGATGTCGCCCGAAGTGTCCATCACATCAGGCCGCGATGAACTCGTTCCACTTGCGGACCATGTAGTCGTTCTCGTCCATCACCGCGTTCCAACACGCCACGCCGCCCATGCGCTCCTCATAGGAGCCGCCGTCGCGCACCGCACCGGCCTTCTCCAGCAGCGAGCCGTCGGGCGCCTTGATGTCCTTCTCGGCCGGCTTGCCTTCCATCCAGTACGCCCACTCGTAGGGCTCCATATGCGCCTTCGCGGTGGAGAGCACGGCGGAGTAGTAGCCCTGGCGGTTGAGATAGGCGCCGGCATAGCCGGACAGGAACCAGTTGACGAACTCATAGGCCCATTCGAGCTTCGGACCCGACACGCCCTTGGAGACGCAGAAGCCCGAGGCCCACGAGCGATAGCCTTCCTTCAACGGCTGGAAGGTGCAGGGGATGCCCATCGAGCGCACCTTCGTCACCGCCGGCGACCACATCGACTGGATCACGGTTTCGCCCGAGGCCATCAGGTTGACGCTCTCGTTGAAATCCTTCCAGAACGCACGGAACTGGCCGGCCTTCTTCGCTTCGGTCATCACCTTCATGGTGAGATCGATCTCTTCCTTGGTCATGTTGCCCTTGTCGGCATATTTGTACTTGCCGGTGGCTTCCACGACCATCGCGGCATCCATGATGCCGATCGAGGGGATGTTGAGGATCGAGGCCTTGCCCTTGAACTCGGGGTTGAGCAGCTCGGCCCAGGAGCTGATCGGGCGCTTGATGATGTCGGGGCGGATGCCGAGCGTGTCGGCGTTGTAGACGGTCGGGATCAGCGTGACGAACTCGGTCGCCGACGTCGCGAACTTCTTGGAGTCCTTGCCTTCGAGATAGAGCACCTTCCAGGGCGCGGTGCCCTGGTTGCCGATCTTCTTGCCGCCGGGCGTCTCGCCCTTGGTGAAGACGGGCGTGATGTTGTCGAATTCCTTGATCTTCTTGGCGTCGAGGGCAAGGATGTTGCCCGACGGCACCAGCTTCTTCAGCGAGAAATATTCGGTGTCCAGCACGTCGAAGGAGTTCGGCTGGGTCATCACGCGCTTGGTGACGTCGTCGGTGGTCGCGGTGATGTATTCGATCTTGATGCCGGTGTCCTTGAGGCACTGCTTGGAGATGTCGTCGCCCTCGTTCACGGCGGTGCCGAGATAGCGCAGCACCTTCGCGTCGGCCGATTTCACATAGGGAAAGCCGGTGATGGCGCCGGAGCCGGCGGCAAGGCCGGCGAGACCCGCGGTGCCCTTGAGCAGCGTGCGGCGGCTGACGCCCTTTGTCCTGGTGGTCTCGGTCATATCAGTCACTCCTCTGTTGCGCATTCCAGTGATCGATCGGCGCTATTGCAGGCGCTGCGCCTTGGCGGGATCCCAGGTGGCCAGCACGCGATCGCCCGGACGGAACGGGTGAACGTCGAAGGTGGCTTCCGGAACGTGGGAGAACAGGGCGGTGCCGTCGTCGAGCGTGAGCGAGACGGCGATGTAGGAGCCCTGGTACTCGGTCTGGGTCAGCAGCGCCGGCGCGCCGAACGCGCCGTCAGCGAACGGCACGATGCCGAGCTGATCGGCGCGCACGGCGATGAGTTTGCCGGCGTCGCTGAGGACGTTGTGGCCGCCGATGAAACGGGCCACGAATTCGGTGCGGGGATGGTGGAAGATGTCGCGGGCCGAGCCCTGCTGCTCGATCCTGCCGTGGTTCATCACCACGATGTGGTCGGCGAGCGCCATAGCTTCTTCCTGGCCATGGGTGACCTGAATGAAGCTGATGCCGAGCTCGCGCTGCAGCCGCTTGAGCTCGCCGCGCATCTTGACGCGGAGGAACGGGTCGAGCGCCGACAGAGGTTCGTCGAGCAGCAGGATCTGCGGCTCGGTGATCAGAGCGCGGGCGAGCGCGACACGCTGCTGCTGGCCGCCGGAAAGCTGCGCCGGCAGCCGCGCCGCATAGGGGCTCATCGCGACCAGCTCGAGTAATTCACCGGCGCGCTTGTGCCTGACGGCGCGGTCGACGCCGCGCATCTTCAGGGCAAAGGCGACATTGTCGAGCACGGTCAGATGCGGAAACAGGGCGTAGGACTGGAACATCATCGCCGTGCCGCGCTTGGCCGGCTCGAGGTCGGTGACGTTCTGCGCGCCCAGGACGATGTCGCCCTCGCTGACCGCCTCGTGGCCCGCGATCATGCGCAGCGTCGAGGTCTTGCCGCAGCCGGAGGGGCCGAGCAGGCAGCAATAGGTGCCGGCGGGGATCTTGAGGTTGACGTTGTCGACCGCCAGCGTGGTGTCGTAGCGCTTGGTGACGGCGACCAGTTCGAGAGCGGCAGGAGTGGCCATGGCGTGTCCGGGAAGGGCGGTGCTTCCCGCCTCTCTCCGCAAGGTCCGTGCCAATCGCGCTTGTGCTGCAGGTTTTCAAAACTGTGCAGCGGAGTCAGATCGTTAGATCGAATCCGGCCTATTCGGGCTGCCCGCCACCTGCGCAATCGCCTGCACACGAAATGGGCGTCGATTGTATAAAGTTTCGCCTGTGATTGGATACAACACGTCGACTAACATTCGGGGGCGATATTCGCGATCGAACCCTCAAACCCAGCCTTCGAACGAATGGCCGCCAAGACCCGCCAGAAAGCCGACGCGCCAGACGCGAGCGATCGCGTCAGCCGCATCCGGGAGGGCGTGACCGCGGCGATCCTTGAGCATCGCCTGCTGCCGGGCACCAAGCTCGGCGAGGACGAGATCGGCGACATCTACGGCGCGAGCCGCACGCTGGTCCGCACCGCGCTGCAGCAGCTCGCCCATGAGGGCATCGTCAACATCGAGAAGAACCGCGGCGCCTTCGTCGCGCGGCCGACGCCCGCCGACGCCCGCGAAGTGTTCGAGGCGCGTCGCCTGATCGAGCCGACCATCGTCGATCACGCCATCGACGCGGTGTCGCCGGCCTGGCTCGATCGCCTCCAGCAACATCTTGCCGAGGAGCACGAGGCGGAGCTGCGCGGCGACGCGCGCGCGTCGGTCCGTCTCTCCGGTGAATTTCACAAGCTTGTCGCCGAGATGAGCGGGCACAGCATCTATCTCGGGTTTCTCAAGGAGCTGATCGCGCGCTCCTCGCTCATCATCCTGCTCTACCGCCGTCATGACACGCCGGCCTGCGGCACCGATCACCACGCCGGCATCGCGAGCGCGATCCGCAAGCGCGACAAGCAGGCCGCGCGCGCGCAGATGCTGTCGCATCTGAACGAGATCGAGGCCGAGCTGTTCTTGAAGGATCCCGCCGCCGACGAGCTGCGACTCGCGGACGTGCTGGGCGCGTGAGTGAACCGCGGCGTCCGGTTATGGCAGCGACGATCCTTCGTTTCGCCTGATGATCTTCAGCACCAGCAAGACAGCGCCAAGCACCAGGAAGAGAACGCCGACGAAGGTCGTTCCACTTGATTCAAAGGTCACGCCGACCGCGGTCAGCAGGCATCCGATGATGATTGCGAAGAGTCCGCCGAGCTTCTTGACCAGCAGGACGTGTCCGTCACTCGTTTGTGCCACCATGTTGCGCCTCGTTGTTCAGATCTCGCCCCTCGCTTTCGAGCCGTTCTCCCGCCCATCCCCGCGGGATCAGGTTGCGATCGTACTCTTGCGCGGCGGGGTTGCAATCTTTCGTTGATCGCGTGGGCGCGCCAATACCTGTCATTTGAATAGTGTTCGACGCGAACGCGACAGCCGTGCTGACCTGTCAGGGAAAGTCGCCGGAGATGGCTGAAGTGCGGAATCGCCCTGCGGTTGCAAATTGACTGGATGCGGAATCTGCGCGCAAAATAGAATTATCGGTCCGTATCGAGCTCCAGAACGGAGCTGACGCTCTGGGTGCTGCGCGGCATCGGCCTGCTGTGGCACGGCATCGGTTGGCTGACTCTGGCGTGGCGGCCGCGGCGGCAACCGCGTCGTGGCGTAGCGTGGCGGAGATTGACCATGCCGGGATTGAACATGCGGGCCGGGCTCGCCGTCCTGTTGGCGGTGATCGCCTGCAGCGCGTTGCCTGCGACGGCCCAGAACAACCCACAGAATAACTCGCAAGACAATTCGCAGGACGGCTCGGCCGTCCTGTTCCGCAACGTCCGGATTTTTGACGGAAAGAACGCCGCCCTTTCAGTCGCGTCCAATGTCCTCGTCAGAGACGGAAAAATCGAGAAGATCACGACCACAGACGTCGCAGCCGCCAGCCAGGTGATTGACGGCGGCGGCCGTGTGCTGATGCCGGGGCTGATCGATGCGCATTGGCACGCGATGCTGGTGCGCCCGACGCCGATGGCCGCGCTCGCAGGCGATATCGGCTACAACAACCTGGTCGCCGCCAGCGAGGCGACGGCGACGCTGATGCGCGGCTTCACCACCATCCGCGACATGGGCGGGCCGATCTTCGGGCTGAAGCAGGCCATCGACGAGGACCTCGTTGCCGGGCCGCGGATCTATCCCTCAGGCGCCATCATCACAATCACCAGCGGTCATGGCGACTTCCGGCAGCTATCCGATCTGCCGCGCACCATCGGCGGCATGCTGAGCCGGATGGAGCGGATCGGCGGCAGCATGGTCGCCGACAGTCCCGACGAGGTCCGCGTGCGCGCGCGCGAGCAGCTCATGCAGGGTGCCTCGCAGGTCAAGCTCACCGCCGGCGGCGGCGTCGCGTCGCCCTTCAGTCCGCTCGATGTCTCCACCTTTACCGAGCCGGAGCTGCGTGCAGCGGTCGAAGCCGCCGAGAATTGGGGCACCTATGTCGCCACGCACGCCTATACGCCGGTCGCGATCCAGCGCTCGATCGCAGCCGGTGTGAAATGCATCGAGCACGGTCACCTCATGGATGAGGCGAGCGCAAAGCTAATCGCGGAGAAGGGGATCTGGCTCAGCACGCAGCCGTTTCTGGATCTTGCCGGTGCCGCGGCGCTCGGGCCTTCGGAGCAGGACAAGATGCGCCAGGTGGTGGCCGGCACCGACCGCGTCTACGCGCTGGCGAAAAAGTACAAGATCAAGACCGCGTTCGGCACCGACGTCCTGTTCTCGAAGGCATTGGCGGACAAGCAGGGCGCGATGGTGGCCGCGCTGACGCGCTGGTACACGCCGGCCGAAGCGCTGGCCATGGCGACGTCGACCAATGCGGAATTGCTGAACCTGTCAGGTTTGCGAAATCCCTACCCGGGCAAGCTCGGCGTGGTCGAGGAGGGCGCGCTCGCCGATCTCCTGCTGGTCGACGGCAATCCGCTCGACGACATCAAGCTCGTCGAAGATCCCGCAAAGAATTTCGTGGTGATCATGAAAGGCGGCAAGGTCTACAAGAACAGCCTTGCGCGTTGATGCCGCATCCTGCGCACATCTGATAGCGAAGCTGGAGGCCTTCTAAGCCCGTTCGTCCGCAACCGGCTTTTTGCGCCGCGAAGCAGACTCGGCCTCCGGAACCGCGAGACTTGTTGCATCAAGATCTGTTGCATCAAGACCTGTCATAATACGACTTGTCACAACAGGGCTTGTCACAATTTCGGGCCGGTCATCATCGGAGGCGTGGCTTCTAAGCGTCTCCAGAACCAGAAAGAATTTCTCGGCTAGCATGAGTCAAGCTCGCTGACGCGTTCATCTCGGTTTCAACCAACACGAGATTCGCTAGCAATTCGATCATTTGCTGGACGTCGCGGCAATTTAATTCGTCGCGCCAGGCGAATTATGACAGTCCTCGCCCATAGCGAGCGTGCAGAACGCGCATGTGGACCATGATGCGCCGCGACGTAACGTGGCTATTCCTCGCAGGCCTGACCGGCTATATGCTGGCGCTCTGTCATCGAACTGTCATGTCATCGGAAATGTTGAAATCAGACGCGACACCGGCTCGGAAAACCATGAGCGCGCCGGATGGGAATTCTGTCCCAAAGGACAGTAAGCGAACGCAAGTCATCGCTGGCTTCCTCAGGCAGCGTGACGCAGCCGGGCCCGGCGCGGAACCTGTGATCGTCGAGGGCGCTGTGATCGATCAGACGCCATCGCAAGACGCGACGCCCGCACCGCAGCCAACCCAGCCGGATGTTGCCGCGCGTTCCACCGGTGAGATCGAGCTCAAGCTTCTCGTCGATGCCGATCGCATAGCGGATTTCAACGCCGCGCCTGTCATCGCAGCCAATGCGCGCAACAAGGGATCGCGCAAGCATCTGAAGTCCGTCTACTACGACACGCCCGCGCGTTTGCTCCGCCGCAACGGATTGAGCCTGCGCGTGCGCCAGAGCGGCGCGCGTTTCGTGCAGACCGTAAAGACGGATGCCGGCGACGATCCGCTGCGCCGCGGCGAGTGGGAGGCGAGCGTGCCGTCTCTATCGCCGGACCTCGCTCTGGCGATGCCGTTCATTCCGGAGAAGCTTCGCGAGCATCTCCAAACGCATCCGCTCGAAGCGGTCTTCACCGCCGACATCCATCGCCACGCGCGGATGATCGATCTTCCGACCGGCACGGTCGAGATCGCGTTCGACCAGGGTGAGCTTGTGGCCGGCGAGCGTTCGCTGCCGGTGAGTGAGATCGAACTTGAACTGAAGAGCGGCAGCGCCAGCACGATCTACGAGGTCGCGCTGCGGCTTGCGGAGTACGGGGCGGCGAAGCCCTCGATCCGCAGCAAGTCGGCGCGGGGCTTTGATCTTGCCGCCGGCAAGCCGCCGTCGGCGCGACGCCCGCGGAAGCTGCACCTCGATCCGTCAGTGACGCTCGACGAGGCCTTCGCGACGATCCTGCGCTCCTGCTACCTGCATCTGTTGCAGTCGCTGCCGGCGGCTGAGGACGGCCGCAATCCGGAAGGCGTGCATCAGTTGCGCGTCTCGCTGCGCCGGCTTCGCTCCGCGCTCGATCTGATGCGATCGGTCGGCGCGCTCAGCAATCTCGACGCGCTGCGCTCGGAAGCCAAATGGCTGGCGCAGGACCTCTCCGCTGCGCGCGACTGGGACGTGTTCCAGCTCGATACGTTGCCGACGATCGCCAAGGCCTGTCCTTCGGTCGCCGGCTTTGACGCGCTGGGCAAGGCTGCGGCGAAGCGTCAGTCCGACGCGTACCGCAAGGCGCATCGCGCACTCGCCGATCGCCGCTGCGCCGCGTTCCTGATCGGCCTCGGTGGCTGGATCGAGACGCGCGGCTGGCGCAACGATGTTGCGGCCGAAGATCTCGGCCAGCTCGCCGAGCCCGCCGTCAATTTCGCGCAGCGAGTCCTCGCGGAGCAACATGCGAAGGTGCTCAAGCGCGGCCGCCGCTTCAAGTCGCTGTCCGCCGAGCAGGTGCACCGGGTGCGGCTCGCGACCAAGCGGCTGCGCTATCTCAGCGAGTTCCTGCTGCCGCTCTACGAGGATCGCAAATCCGCACGCCGCTTCTCGCGCCGGCTCGCCGGCTTGCAGGAAGAGCTCGGCGCGTTCAATGACATGGCGGTCACCGCATCGCTGCTCGACGGGCTCGGCACCGAACCCGACAGCGCCATCGCCGCTGCCGCCATCGCCGGCTGGCAGGCCCGCGCATCGCTCGGCGTGCAGCCGGCGTTGCAAAGCACCTGGCGCGATTTCGCCGCGGCGCGCGTGCCGTGGTCGTCGCAGGACTGATCATTGCCCCCAAAAAAGTTGCGGCCAGCCATTGGGGGATGGCTGGCCGCGCGCGAACCGGTCTGGGACGGGGAGGGGTGGGGATGTGACCGGGTCGCGTAACTCGTTGTCTCGTTCCTGCTAATCTCTCGCGCTAGCGGTGGAGACCGCCGGCTTGGTATCGCCGAGCGAGACCCAGACATTGGGATCAGCCTGCGACTGGCGCTTGACGAAGCGGTAGCCGGTCTCCGTCCAGGCCACGACGTTCTCGTTCTGGTTGTCGAGAACGAACTCGCCCTTGTCGGTCTTCACCGTCAGCACCGCGTGTCCTTCGCCCTTCTTGTCGCGCACGACGGTGATGAGCAGGGCCTCGCGGGGCCAGCCGGCATCCATCAGCATCTTGCGCTTCAACAGCACGTAGTCTTCACAGTCGCCGTAGCCGTCCGACGGCAGCGACCACTTCTCGATCACGCCCCAGTGCTCCTGGTCGGTCAAAGGCTTGATGGTCTCGTTGACCCAGCGATTGACCTTGATGAGGTCGCGCCACGCCGTCTGCGACATCACGATGTCGCGCGGCTGCGTCGGACCGCCCTGGCACTGAGCGGCATTGTCAGCACAAAACTCGACCCAGCCGATCGGCGCACGCGTGGTGTCGCCGAGGCTCGCGTAGAGCAGACGGCTTTCGCCGGCCTGCGCTGCCGCGCTGATCCCGAAGAGCATGGCGGCGATCGCCAGACCCTTCCCCTGTCCCCTGAAGTCAAACATTGCGGTCCCCGTTTCTTGTTGGGACCACATTTCGCATGGAGCTTTTGAGTTGCAGCTAAATCGACCAAGTCAAGTCGAGACGAATGCAAGTAAAACGCGCGGCGAATTCGATCTATACTTGAGGCTAATTCGACTAAAATTTGAGAATACTGCAATTGATTCAAATTTTATCGATTAACGCGGAAACGCAGGCGGAACCGTCGTTTTGTCGCGCAAACGCGCATCGCGTTAACCCGCGCGGCGGGCACCGCCACGCACGAAAAAGGCGGCGTCCGCATCGCGGAGGCCGCCTTTGAGGCCTAGAAAACAGGGGGTTTGGCGCGCTTTCGCTTTACCGCGCGGTAACGCTCTCTTCGAGAGTCTCGACGGGCTGCTCGTGCATGAACTCCAGCGCGAAGCCGTCTTCGAGGTTTCGGACCACGCGGCCCTGGACCCGGCCGAGCAGCACGATCGATTTCAGCGGCGGGCGGTTCTCGGCGGCGATGGCCGCACCCGACAGAGAGAGATCGATGATGCGGCAGGTCATCTTGGTGCCGTCCTCGAGCGTCAGCACCGCGATCGGGTTGCGCGGCACGATACGGTCGTGGCGGCGATCCTCCGGCAGATTGAGGATGTCGCGGTTGGCGAGCCAGGTGAGCTGGGCCGCGAGCTTGTCGCGCTTGCGGGGCGTCGCCCCGATCGTCATGGCAAAGCCATTGTCGATGATGCGGGTGATCTTGCCCTCGACGCGGCCGATATGGTCGAGATAGGCGACCACGCGGTCGCCGACATTGCCTATGCCGGGGGCGAGCAAAGCTAGGCCGCCCGGCGACATGTTGATCACCTGGCAGGGAAATTCACGGCGGTCCGGCAGCATGTAGCGGCCGAGCAGGTGAACCTTCACCCGCTGGAAACGCCGACGTTCCTCGGCGGCCGGAAGAAATTTTTTGTTCGCCAACGCCATTTTCACAACCCGACCCCCCGCCTGGCGGAGTCCGGGACGACCCTAAGGTGCATAGGGTTAATGCCGCGTTAGGATTGGACGCGTCGATTACGGACAGACACAATGCGCTCGAAAAGCCAGATCAGGGGCGGGCAGGCCAGCACCGTCAGCGCGCCGAGGTCGAGCGCGACCGCGGCGGTTCCGGCCGATTTGGCCAGCCGGCCCGCCACCGCCGGCCCCAGCATCATCGCAGCATAGAAGAGTGTGTAGAACACGCCCATTCCGATCGCCCGCGTCTCCGGGGCGAGCACCCGGGCGGCCAGGCTCATGATCGGGCCGGCCGGATGGCCGCCGATCAGGCCGATCAGGACGAGGATGGTGATCACGGCGTCCGACCGGGTCAGCCAGACCAGCAGGGCGGCGACCGTAATGCTGGCTGCGATCGCCAGCATAAAGGGTCGCTTGAAGCGATCGGCGAGATAGCCGCCCGCCGGCACCGAGATCACCGACAGCCACATCACGAGGCTGATCGCCGAGCCCGCCGCGGCAATGCTCCAGCCCCGCTCGACCAGCAGCGAGGGGCCGAACGAGAAGATCATGGCGAAGCCCACATTATAGAGGCCCCAGATCAGGCCCGCGACGATCACCGCCGACAGCGCGAGGGGATCGAGCCGGGCTGAGCCGGCCGGACCGGCCGCGGCGCCCGGCGGCGGCTGGTAGAAGGCGATCAGCACAATGCCGGTCGCGGTCAGCGCAGCCGCTGCGAGGAACACGCTGCCTGCACCATAGGCGGTGCCGAGCGCCGGCAGGACCAGCAGAGAGATGCCAAGGCCGGCCGGCCAGGAATTGACGAAGATCGCCATCGCGGTGGCGATCTCCTTACCCGCGAACCAGTCGGTGGCCATCTTGGTGAGCTGGACCGTGAGCAGCACGCCGCCAACGCCCGAGGCGAGCCGGCCCGCCATCTGCCAGCCCCAGACGTTGGTGGTGGCCATGACGAGGCTGCCCGCGGTCATCAGCAGCAAAGCTGCAATCGTGGTGGGCTTGTCGCCGAGTGCCCGGCCGATCGCGCCGCCCGGCAGCGCCAGCACCACGCCCGGGGTGAAATAGAGCCCGATCAGCAGGCCGATATCGGCGAGTCCGACGCCAAAAGTTGTCTCGAGCAGCGGCGCGACTGCGGCCACGGTCTGGAACTGGAATGCGATGGTGAGGCGAACGAAGAACAGGATCGCAAGAATGGCCCAGCGATTGCGCAATGCCTCATCCCCCATGCCCTCTCTCAAAGGTGCGGCGAGAGGGGGCTGGAGTCAATTGGCCGCCTTCCTCGCCGCGCGCGCATAGAGCAGGCACAGCAGCGCCAGCAGCACCGCGGCCGACAGCCCGAGCGACCAGTGAATGCCGATCGCAGCGCCGAACACGCCGACGGTGATGCCGCTGAACGCGCGCATCCCGAGCCCGGCCATGTTGTAGAGGCCGACGACGCGGCCGCGGATGTCGGCCGGTGCGTTCAGCTGCACCAGCGCCTGCGCCATGGTGTTGAACGACAATTCGAAGAAGCCGGCGAAGAACAGCAGCACGATCGCGACCGGATAGATCCGCACAGCGGCGAAGCCGAACAGCGCCACGCTCCAGAGCATCGCCAGCATGATCGCGGTGCGCGGCGTGCCCTTCAGCCGCCCCCACGATTCCAGCGCGATACCCGCGAGCAGTGCGCCGCCGGCATCGGCCGCGAGCAGCACGCTGTAGGAGACGCCGGGATCGCCATGGCCGAGATCGCCGGCAAAGCCGGGCATCTGGGCGTGATAGGCATTGCCGATCATGAAGGAGGTGAGGCCGGCAAGCCACGTCATCGCCGTCAGCACCGGTTGCGTGCCGATGGCGCGAACTGTCAGCAGGATGTCGGCGAAGCCGCGCACGGCGAAGCGCCGCACCGCCACGCTGCCGTCGCGCACCGGCGCCCAGAACAGCCACAGCAGCATCGGCAGATAGAACAGCGTGTTGAAGATGATGCCGTGCGAGGTGCCGAGCGTCAGCATGATGATTCCGCCGACCGCAGGCCCCACCAGGATGCCGAGATAGCGCGCCATCGCGTTGAGCCGCACCGCGCTCGGCAGATCGGCAGAGCCCACGAGATCGTAGAGCAGCAGCTGGTTCGGCGTCTGCCACAGCACGCCGGCGCAGCCATGGATCACCAGCAGCAGCATCGCGTGCCACATCTGGATCGTATCGGTGATGAAGAAGAAGCCCCAGCCGGCTGAGGCTACGATGAACAGCAACATGCCGCACTGGATGATGCGGCGCGGATCGAACCGGTCCGCGAGCCCGCCGACCGCGACCGAGAACAGCAGAAACGGGAGCCAGTGCGACAGCACGGCAAAGCCGCCCAGCGTCGGCGAGTGGAATTTCTGGAACACCACCCAGTAGCTGATCACGTGCTCGATATTGTCGGCCATCATCGCGAGCACGTAGGCGATGAACTGGAGCCGGTACGGCACGGACTTCATCGCCGCGAACGATCCGGACGCGGCCACGGGATTTTGGGGCAGGGGGTTCAAGGGATCACCAGAGTGGGGCTTTATCCGGCCATACACGCTCGTTGGTGAAGGCTCAAGACACTTGGGTGTGCCGGGGCATCTGCCATGCACCGCTGCCACACGCTCTATCGTCATCCTGAGGTGCGCGCCCTTGCGCGCCTTGAAGGATGGGCCGCGAGCGCCCGTAGCCCATCCTTCGAGGCTCCCCTTGCGATGCTGATGCATCGCAAGGGGAGCACCTCAGGATGACGGCGGAGTGTGTGGCAGGCTCTGTAGCCCGGATGGAGCGAAGCGTAATCCGGGGCCGCCAGTCCCGCATATCGCTGCGCTCATGCGGGCTACGCTCCTACCCCAGCGCCTTGACATAAACCGCATAAGGCACGCCCAAAATATCCGGCGCCTCGCCAACCCTGACAAATCCCATCCGCAGATACATCGGCAGCGCCACCGTCATGATCGGCGTCGTATGCAGCGCGATGACGCCCGACTGGTCGCGCTCGGCGCGGCGCAGGCACTCTTCGGTCAATTGCCGGCCGATGCCCTTGCCGCGCGCGGCGGGATCGACCACCAGCATGCGGATGACCGGCCAAGCCGGATCGAAGAACGCTGCCTTCGGCGTTTTCGGACCGACATAGGCGACGGCGCCGACGATCCGGCCGCCATCCTCGACGACGATGATCTCGCCGGTCTTGGCAAGCTCCGGCATCTTCGCGACATGGGTCATGAACAACGGCCAGTCGGAATAATGCGGCTCGAACTCCGCGAAGGCCGCCAGCGCGACGCGGACGATCGCCTCGGCGTCGGCTGGCTGATAGTCACGAAGCATCGGCGTTGTCCTCGTAGCCCGGATGGAGCGAAGCGCAATCCGGGGCCGCTGTCCCCGCATTACGCTTCGTTTCATGCGGGCTACGAGACTGCCTGCTTGGCACGACCGCCCATCTCACATACGCTTCGCCCCAGCCCGCACCATCAATCATAACAGACGGGCAGCGAGGAAACAGCCGAGGAAACCGCTATGGACCAGATCCGCGTCTGCACCCACGCAGGGCCGGGCAGCGAGCCTGTCATCAAAACCGTGCCATGGCCGAAGGTCGGCCGGAAGGCCGCGCTGATCAAGGTCGGCGCATGCGGCGTCTGCGGTACCGATCTGCACATCCTGAAGGGACATTGGCCGAAGCCGTTGCCCTGGCCGTTCACGCTCGGCCACGAGCTCGGCGGTGTCATCGTCGAATGCGGCGACGAATTCACGGAAGACTTCATGAGCAAGCCGCTCAAGGTCGGCTCGAAAGTGATGATCCCGCCGTTGATGCCCTGCGGCCATTGCTATTACTGCATTCACTATCCGCAGACCGCCAACAAATGCCTGGCGCCGGTCTATTACGGCCGCTATCTCGGCTTCGACAAGGCGCCGCACATGTGGGGCGGCTGGGCCGAATATGTCTATGTCGATCTCGAGATGCTGCCGGGCACCAAGATCTACAAATTGCCCGACGACATGTCGCTGCGCCTCGGCGCATTGTCCGAGCCGCTGACCTCCTGCATCCGTGCCTTCAACCGCGCCACCCGCGCCGACGGCTTTTCCTGGGGCGACACGGTGGTGATCCAGGGCTCGGGCCCGATCGGCATTTTAGCGGTCGCGGCGGCAAAAGAGATGGGAGCAGGGCGCGTGATCTGCGTCGGCGCGCCGGAGGAGCCGCGGCTCAAGCTCGCGCGCGAGTTCGGCGCGGAGGTGACCGTCAACATCGGGGAGCTCAAATCGCCGCAGGAGCGCATCGATCGCGTGCGGGAAATCGTCGGCGGCTTCGGCGCTGATCTGGTGATGGATTGCTCGGGCCATCCGACCGCCGGCCCCGAAGGCATCGAGATGCTGCGCGACGGCGGCACCTATGTCGAGATGGGCCAGTTCACCGACGCCGGCTCGATCGACACCTCCTGGCACCGCATCTGCACCAAGGACCTCAACGTGCTCGGATCCTGGGGCTTCACCGGCAATGATTTGCCGCTCGGCGTCGACATGCTCTACCGCACGGCATGCAAATATCCCTGGCTGAAGATGCAGACGATCTATCCGTTCACGGAAGCGGGCGTCGCACAGGCGGTGAAGGACGCGATGGCGATGAAGACGGTGAAGTCGACCATCGTGCCGTGGCCGGAGCTGGTGGAATAGAGGAGCGCGTTTGTTGAGATAAAGTTTCCGCTCTTGTAGCCCGGACGGAGCGCAGCGCAATCCGGGATTCTCGCCCGTGAATCCCGCATTGCGCTTCGCTCCATGCGGGCTACGAGTTAGAGTTTGGAATGAACGACGACATGACAAACGAACCAAGCCGCCGCTCCCCCTTCCACGCCATCCGCGCGATCGACTACACGGTCATCTTCGTGCGCGACATGGCGGCGATGCGGCGCTTCTACGAAGACGTTCTCGCACTATCCCTGCTGCGCGAGCTTTCGCCGAACTGGATCGAGTATGGGATCGGCAGCAACACGCTGGCGCTCGCCAAACCAAGCCGGACCGCCGCTGATGCGCCAACGCCGGCGGGCAGCGCCTCGCTGCAACTGGCCTTCAAAGTGTCTCCAGCCGAAGTCGACGCGTGCGCCGACGAACTCGTCCGGCAGGGCGTGACACTGCTCTCACCGCCGACCAACCAGGCGTTCGGGCATCGGACGCTGTTTTTCCGTGATCCCGACGGCAATCTTTTGGAGGTCTACGCCGAGATCTGAGCGTGGGGCGGCTGCCGCCCGAAAAGTTCCGCGGTAAATCCGCGAGTTATTCACGCCGCGGTGAAACTTAGGCCCAGGTTCCGGCTTTCAGTTCGCGGGAGAGGTCATTTGAAGCGAATCCTGAAACCACTCACCTACATCCTGGCCGCCATCTACTTCCTGGTGGATGCGGTCTTCATGGCCGTGGCGAGGCCGATCGCGCGCTGGATCGGGCGGCATTTCGAATTCAGGCGGTTGCGCGCCTGGATCAAATCGCTGCCGCCTTATCCGTCGCTCGCCTTGTTTTCGGTACCCGTCATCATTCTGGAACCGATCAAGCCCCTGGCCGCCTACCTCGTGGCAACCGGCCAGTTCCTGAGCGGCGTGGCGGCGTTCATCGGCTGCGAATTGCTCAAGCTGGTGCTGGTCGAGCGCCTGTTCCATCTCACCCGCGACAAGCTGATGCGGATTCCCGCATTCGCCTGGGTGTATGGGAAGTTCACCGAGATGAAGGCCTGGCTGCAGGCGACCGAGGCCTGGCGCGCCGTCCGCGCCGTGAGCCGCGCGGTGAGGGACACCGTGGCGCGGGCGAAAGCGAGGCTGGTCGCAAGCTTCAGCAAGCTGGCGACCTCCAGGGATTGAAGCTCGCTGCAAGCTCGCCTATGCGAGCTTGCGTGCCGCCGCGGTCGCCTTGTCGCCCGTATTCGGCGTGCCGGTCGGCTCGATCAGCATCAGGTGAACCTCCTTGCGTGCGACCGGGCGATGCTCGACACCTTTGGGCACGACGTAGAGCTCGCCCGGACCGAGCGTCACCGTGCGGTCGCGCAATTCGATGTCGAGAATGCCTTTCAGAACCAGAAAGAAATCGTCGGTGTCGTCGTGCTTGTGCCAGGTGAACTCGCCCTTCACCTTCACCACCATCACGTCGCAACCGTTGAAGGTCGTGACCGTGCGCGGCGACCAATAATCCTGAAAAGTAGCGAGCTTGTCGGCAAGCGATATGCTGTCGGCCATGTTTCCCCCGTTGCTCTCTCGTGAGGCAGGATTTGGGGGCGAATGGCCGGTGCGGCAAGGCCCGTTATTTGACGCATCCGGTCAACATGGCCTGCGCCCATTCCGGGCGGCCGTTGGCGAGCGCCTGGGCGGATGCGGCTTCCCAGTCGTATTCCAGGGCCAACAGTTCGACTTGCCAGCCTCTGGTTCGTTTCGTGATGATCGCGTAGCGGGCGTGAGGCGAGCGGTGCTCCAGGTTTGCGGCAAACGGAATGTCCGCGAACACCGGGCAACCGACGCTGCCGGGATTGAGGACCAGACAGTCGCCCGGTCCATGAACAGCCGCCTGGCGGTGGCTGTGACCGCACAATACGACGCGCGCCGTTGGCGCGCTCGCGAGGCGCGCGGTCAGCACGTCGCGACGTGCCGGCACGAAGCGGCCGTCCTCGAGCGATTCTTCCAGCAGGCACGTCATATCGTCGTCGGGCGTGCCGTGACAGGCCAGGATCCCGTCGTCCAGCCGTATCTGGGAGGGCTGGCCGTGGAGTGCGCGACGCTGCTCCGCGGTCAACGCGTTGCGCGCAAACAGACCTGCCGGCGAGAGCTTGTTGTCCGGAAACTCCTCAATCCAGCGATCATGGTTTCCGCGCACCGTCGGCAAGGACAGCGACTGGAGAGCCTCGAACGTTTCCCTTGGCCACAGCGGGCTGGTGACGCAGTCGCCGAGGTTGACCGTTCGATCGACGCCACGCGCCTTGATGTCGGCCAGTACCGCTTCCAACGCGGCAAGGTTGCCGTGAATATCGGATATGACTGCCAATCGCATCGTCGTGCTCCCCTTGCTGCTTTGCCTGAACTTAACTCTGCCAGGTCACCGGTCCTATCTCGAATCGGCTGATAGGACGTCTAACTAGCCACGCCTGATAGTACTCTCCTTCACCACCGTCACGCCCACCACCTTCGTGCCCTCCAGCTCCCGCACGATCCGCTCGTCCGGTTCGACGATGCCGAGATCGAACTCGCGGTCCGGCGTCACGAGGATCATGCGCTGGCCGATGATCACGAGCACGGTCATGTCGTCGCGCTCGCCTTCCTCGGCCCACGCACGGATCTCCGCCGCATAGGGCGCCTTGCGCCAGGCATTGGGCGAGCCGGGGTCACAGCGGATTTCAATGCCGTCATCCGACGTGGTCAGCACCAGTTTCGATCGGCTCGGTTTCCAGCGCTCGTCGAGGAGATCGTTGACGAGCCAGAGACAGGCGAAGTCGCCACATTCGGCCGGGCGTCCGGCGTAGATCGCGCAGCCCTGGCCGGGTTTGCAGTGCCGGCACCAGCTTCCCGCCGGTTTGGCCAGCGCCTCGATGGCCATGACCTTGCAGCAGAGCGTGCAATCGCCGCAGGTGCGTTTGACGGAGGGCGTCACGCAGTCGTTCCCAGTCGTTCCCCTTGGAGCCGGTTGGCTTCAGCTTAATCAAGGTGGCTGCAAAAATCCGCTGCAACCTTCAGGCGCGGTGCTTACCGCGAAGCCATGCATCAAAGCCATGGTGATTTCCGAACTCTTGGCGTAAAGAGCGCCCTGATCAATCCGGCGTGCGGCCGGGCCGTTTGCCGCGCACGCCAGCTCAGGTCCGCCGGTTCATCGTTCCGCGCCTGAATTAACCAAGGTTCTCCATCTCGTGTCCCTTCCGGCCCTGACCCCGCCGCTCGCCCGTGCTTTGGCCGAGCGGAATTATGATTCACTGACCCCCGTCCAGCTCGCCGTGCTGGCCCACGACGCCGCCGGCCGCGACCTTCTGGTCTCGGCCCAGACCGGCTCCGGCAAGACCGTCGCGTACGGATTGGCCATCGCCAAGAATGTTCTCGACGATTCCGAGCAGTTCGGGCAGGCGGCCGCACCGCTCGCCCTGATCGTGGCGCCGACCCGCGAACTCGCCTTGCAGGTCCAGCGCGAGCTCGCATGGCTCTATGGACATGCCGGGGGCCGGGTCGTCTCCTGCGTCGGCGGCATGGATCCGCGCCGCGAGCAGCGCGAGCTTGCGGCCGGCGCGCACATCGTGGTCGGCACGCCGGGCCGGCTCTGTGATCATTTGCGCCGCGGTCGTCTCGACATCTCCGAGCTCAAGGCGGTCGTCCTCGACGAGGCCGATGAGATGCTCAATCTCGGCTTCCGCGAGGACATGGAATTCATTCTCGAGACCACGCCGGAGACGCGCCGCACGCTGCTGTTCTCGGCGACGTTTCCGCGCGGCATCGTCGCGCTGGCGAGGCAATATCAGCGCGACGCCTTCCGGATCGAGGTCGCGGGCGACGAGGGCGGTCACGCCGACATCGAGTACCGCGCCATCCGGATCGCCCCTGGTGATGTCGAGCACGCCGTCGTCAACGTGCTGCGCTTCTACGAGGCGCCGAGCGCGCTGGTGTTCTGCAGCACGCGCGACAACGTCAGGCATTTGCAGGCGGCGCTGCTGGAGCGTGGCTTCTCCGTGGTCGCCCTGTCAGGCGAATTGACGCAGAACGAGCGCACCATGGCGCTGCAGTCGCTGCGGGACGGGCGCGCGCGCGTTTGCGTCGCGACCGACGTGGCCGCCCGCGGCATCGATCTGCCGAGCCTCGACCTCGTCATCCATGCCGACCTGCCGAACGATGCCGAGGTCATGCAGCATCGCTCCGGCCGTACCGGGCGCGCAGGGCGCAAGGGGACAAGCGTGCTCCTGGTGCCGCCCGCGCGGCGGCGGCGCGCCGAGCTGCTGCTGAACCTCTCCGGCACCGACGCGGCCTGGGGGACCGCGCCGCAGGCGGATGAGATCCGCAAGCTCGACCACGACCGCATGAAGGACGTGCTGTTCACCGAGGAGACGACGCCAGACGATCTGGCGCTGGCGCAGGCTTTGCTCGCCGAGCGGTCGGCCGAGGACATCGCCGCGGCATTGGCGCGGCTTTATCGCGCGCGGCTGCCGTCGCCCGAAGACATCATCGATCCCGGCGAACGAACCGTTCGGCCGCGTGATGATCGTGGTCGCGACAAGTTTCAACGCGAGGGCGGCGACGATCGTCCCGCCAAGCCGCGGTCGAAGCCGGGCAAGGCGTCGTCGAAGCACGGTATGGCGGAGGGCAGCGTCTGGTTCCGCGCCGCGATCGGACGGCGCAAGAATGCCGAGGCGCGCTGGCTGCTGCCGATGATCTGCCGCCGTGGCTGCATCGACAAGCGCGACATCGGCGCCATCAAGATCATGGACACGACCACCGAGTTCGAGATCTCCGAGCGGGTGGCGGAGTCCTTTGCCGCCAAGGTCAAGCGTCCGGACAAGGAAGACAGCATCCGCATCGAGCTGATGGCGGAGGCGCCGCAGCGGCAAGAACGTTCTGAAGCACGCTCGGAAGAACGATCAGAAGCGCGTTCGGACGAGCGCTCGGAACAGCGGTCACACGCGCCGCGGCGTGAGCGCGGCGAGGGCGAGCATCGCGAACGTCACGGCGATCGTCCGCGCGATGCAGGTGGCTTCAAGTCCCGCGACAAGGCCCACGGCGAACGCAGGCCGAAATTCGATGATGCTCCGTCGTTCGGCAAGAAAAAGAAGCACAAGAACAAGCCCGGGCACGCAGAGCCTTCAGTCACGCCGTGGGCCGCGAAGGGCGCACCGGGAAAGAAGCCGAAGAAGAAAAAGCATCGCGGCTGAATTTCAGTCTGACAGGCTGGGTACGAGCAATGCCGCCGGAGCGATCCGGCGGCATCATTTTAGAAATCAAGTGTGAGCTCAGCGGCCACCACCGCCACCACCGCCACCACCGCCACCACCACCGCCGGCATCACGCAGCGAGGTGTTGTAACGGGGATCGGTCTGCCGCATGTAGATCGGCGAGATGTCGTGATCGGTGCGAACGACGCGGCGTCCGCCCTGCTGCGGCGCTTCGATCAGGCCGGTGCAGCCCTCGAAGAACGCGAAGTCGCAGCCATAGCTGCGGTATTGCGTGGCATTGGCGCTGGTCGCGCTGAACGCGGCCGTCGCAGCGAATGCGATCAAGGCAAGTTTCGACAAAGTCAGTTTCATGGAGTTTCTCCAGCCTCGGTTTGGCGAGACCGGAACGGCTCGCACACAGCTTCGACGGAAGCCGGCTGAAGCCGGTTCGAGTGAGGGGCTTCACGGCCGCGTGAGTCGGGCGGCGAGGGGAGGGACGTTACGTCGCAGCCAAGTCGCGCAGCATGTAGGTCGCAGCTCCGCCGTAGGATGCAAGCTTGGCGCGCAGCTGCGCCTCCGCCGCGACGGGCCGAAAGCCGAGGCGCTCCCACAGCGGCCGCGTCGTGTAGACCGAGACGAGCGCGAGCGTCGCGATGCCGGATGCGCGCGCGAGCTGTTCGATGACCGCAACATAGTCGCGCGCAACGCCGCCGCGAAAATCGGGCAGCACGGCGACGTCGTGGATGTAGAGACAGTCCGCATCTGCGGGCAGTCGTTCGAGGAAATCGTCGAGCGGCGGAATGTTGTGCCGCGTCCAGGGATGCGCGAGCCCGTATCCGGCGATCGCATCGTCCGCGATGAGCACGCGACAGCCTTCGGGGTAGAGCCGCATTTTTTCCGCGAGCACGTCGGGACGTTCAGGAAGGTCCGGATGGATGCGCGCCGCGATCGCGCTGATCGCTGGCAGATCGGAAGCGCGCGCGGGGCGCCAGTGCGGCTTGGTCATGTCGGTCCGTCGTTCCGCGTCATGTCATCCAGTTTATTCCGCTGACGAGCTGCGCGCAGCGAAAAATATCGTTGCCGCCGCCAGAGGAATACGAGGCCTCGCGCGGCGTCCTACCTCGTGCAAGCCAATTGCATGACAGGAGAACCCATGATGTCCTCGATCCGCCTCGCGCTCACGCTCGCCGTCTCGCTCGCGATTGTTCCCGCGGCCTTCGCCGCGCCGCCGACCAAGACCGGCAAGACCGACAAGGGCAATGTGCTCACGGATGCCAAGGGCATGACGCTCTACACCTTCGACAAGGACATGGACGGCAAATCGGCCTGCAACGGGCCGTGTGCGACGAACTGGCCGGTGCTGAAGGCCGAGGCCAGCGATGCCGCCGGCGACGGCTACACCATCATCACGCGCGACGACGGCTCCAAGCAGTGGGCCTACAAGGGCAAGCCGCTCTACACCTTCGCCAAGGACACCAAGCCCGGCGACGTCACCGGCGACGGTTTCCTGAATGGCGCCTGGCATCTGGCGATGCCGTAGCGCATTGCGCGACTCCGGCGCGTTCTGCCGCGAAGGCGCGCGCCGGGCTGCGCATCCCTCTATCTCGGATATTCGAGCTGCATCGCCACGAAGTCGGCGGTGCGTGATCCGTATCGCGCGTCGATCGCCTGAAGCGTCTCGTCCAGCGCCCGTGCAGGTGGCAGCGTCACCGCTGCCGGCACCGTCTGCGCCGCCGGCCAGCCGTCTGCGATCCGGTCCGGCAGGATACGAAGGCCGCTGCGGCTCGTCAGAGCCTCTGCCGTCGCGGCGAAGGTGACGGCGCGGGAGCGATAGGTCCGCGACCACGCATCGGCGATCATGGTGAGCGAGACCTCGTCGATGCCTGACGTCAACGCGATCCCGAGCTGCTCGTGGTTCCAGACTGCGAGCGTGTTTGTGATCGCGGTCAGCGCGAAGGGCCGCGTGAAGCGGAACGCGTCACTGCGGTGGCGTGCATCCCACGCCGCAACGCCGATCTCCCGGGCGATCGCTTCGGCCCTGGCGCGGCCGGCGATGGCCTCAATCAGGGTGAGGGCCATCGGCATGGATGCCGTGATGCCGGTCGTCGTGGCGACGCCTCGGTCGACGACGATCCTGCGGTCGGGCGCATAGCGGATCCCGGAGTGCTTCTGCAGGTCGCGCACGGAATACCAGTGCGTCGTCGCGTGCTTGCCGTCGAGCAATCCGGCGTTGGCGACGACCTTGGCGCCGACGCAGATGCCGATCACGATCGCGCCCTTGCCGGCCTGGCTCCTGATCCATTGCAAGGCGGCCGCGTCGTCTTCGGTGGTCATCGCAGGGACGATGACATAATCGGCGCCGTCGGGATGGTCGGCGTCGAACGCGGCGATCGTCGCATGCGGCTGCACCTTCAGCGCGGGAAAGAGGGTCACGGGACCCGGCTGCGTTGCCAGCATCACGACGTCGGCGACATCGGCGCGCGCGAGGATGCCGTAGGGCATCAGATAATCGGTCGTCTCGCTCTTGTCGTTGATGCCGATGACGGCAATGAGGGGACGCCTTCGCTTCGGCGGTTTCAGCGCGGCAAGCGTCGCCTCGGACTCCTCGCTCGATATTGCAGGTGCGGCTCCCCGTGCCGGGGGCCGGGCAGCAGCAGCAACCAGGTTCCGCCGATCGCGGCGAGCGCCGCCAGGCCTCCGAGGGCGATCCAGGCCAGAATGCGCGAAATCATGATGTCACCCGAGCGCGGTCGTCTCATACGGCGCGGACGCTATTCGCTCTGGACGGTATCGGGAATGACGCAAATCCGGCAAAAAAGGTCATACCGCAAAAGGTCATGCCGCAAGTGCGAGCGTTTGCCTCACGACAGGAGTTGCTTCCCTGATCTCAAGTTGGCGCAAGCGATCTCAGCAACTTCAAAGATGCAAAGCGCGGCCTGTGCCGCGTCGTCGCATGAAATTGAATAAATTCACGCGGAGAGTCCGAAACCGAACCGAACCTCCTACTTTCGTCTGCCATAGTCGGCTTCGTAAAGGGGGCGGGGGCGGTTATCCGCAGCAATCCACCGCATTGAAAACAGGAGTGCTGGTGTCCCGGTGCGGCATGCACCTGGAACCGTCGGGGAGTCTTTAATCCGTTATCTAGTTTCGCTTGAAAGGATGAAAGCCCGTGAATGATGCCAATGTGAAAGTCGACACGAATGCTGCGCCGCAAGACGTGGGGGCCAACGGAAGCACGAAGCTCCAGTTCGACATACCCTTCTTCAACATGCAGAAGATCTTCGGCAGTCTGGCCGAGCAGGGCGCCACGCGGGCCCAGGCGAACTTTGCGCAGGTGAGGGCGACGTCGGAGGAGATCACCGCAGCTCTCTGCGATGCCTGCTCGACCAATGCCAGGCGTGCCGCCGACTACAGCACCAAGCTCATCGAGATTTCTCACGTCAATACCAGCTCCACGCTGGACTTCATTTCCCAGCTTGTCGATGCGAGGTCGTTTGCCGATCTCGTAGATCTCTCCACGGCCCACAGCCGCAAGACCCTTGAAGCAACTTCGGCCCACAACCGCGAACTCTGGGAGCTCGCCCAGAAGGTCGCGACTGAAACGGCCGAGCCGATCAAGCAGAGCCTCAACCGGGTTTTGCGTAGCGCTGCTTGAATCGAAGCGGTTGGCCGCGCGGATCGGCTGGACGAGCGTCTTCGCAAGAAAAGACGCCGTCCAGCCGATTGCGGCCCCCTCATTGTCGAGGTGACGCCAAGCTGGAGGAAATCAGGATGGGTATGGTGATGATCAAGTGCCCTGAAACGGGAAATGCCATTCCGACGGGCATCGAGATGGATGGCGAGAAGTTTAGGTGCAGTGTGGTGTTCTTTTCGCGCACCTATTGCAGGACGTGCGCCGCGACGCACGAATGGTTCGCCCGAGAGGCGTGGGTCTACGAGTCGGTCTTGGCAAACGAGGAGTCCGGGGGGAGGCAGGCAATCCGCGCCGGCGCGGCGTGAAGGACTCTCGGCGCGTCCTGCAGAATGATCCGATCGATCCTGCGGCTCATCACCTTATAGCACTCACAGGCGACGACCTCGAGCCGATGCCTGTCGATCTCGAGCTGCCCGCGCCGGTTGGATTTGATGGCCCGTGATGAGCGCAACGCGCTCACCACGTGCGTGACCGTGGTGCGCCGGACGCCGAGCAATTCCGACAGCGTCTCCTGTGTCAGGGGTAGGATGTCACCACCATCCGTGCGGTCGTGAATGTGCAGCAGCCAGCGGGCGAGGCGCGCCTCGACCGAATGGAGCGCATTGCAGGCTGCGACGTGCTGGACCTGCGTCAGCATCGCCCTGGTGAGAATGTGAATCGCGCTTGCGATGGCGGGACTGCGTTCGAGCGCAACGTGAAATCGTGCGGGCGAGATCTGCAGCGCCGTCCCGGCGACGCGGACGACTGCGGTGATGGGTGATCGGGTCGGGCCGAGTGCCGTCATGAGTCCGACGGCACCGTCGCTGCCGATCACGGCAGTTGCCGCCGTCTGTCCGTTCGGCAGCTCCATGATGAGGGCGATCGCGCCGCTGCAGGGAAACCAGAGATGGTCGATCTTGTCGCCCGATCGAACCAGGACCGCGTCGTGCTCGAGCGGCACTTTCCGCAAATGCGGTGCAAGCAAAGCGAAGTCCGCCGGCGGTAACGCAGCTAGCAATCGATTGCCAACTCTGGACGCGTGCTCCATCACGGGAACCGTCCCTCGACGGAGGCCCGGCCGACACATCTACCAACCGAGCCGCATTGTTGCTTGCCACGGCAATGGCCAATGCATCTTGAAAGTTAAGGTTCCTCGGATCGATTGGCAAGCGCGCACGCGGTCGCGTCCGAGCGCGATCGAACTTTCGAAAATGGTGCAACGCTGCGCGACAGAGGCGAAGGCTGCGCCTATCTCAGCCCCTCATACACCATCAGCCCGCGTGCGATCTGCAGCTTGCGGATCGCGCGCGGCAGCAGCTTCTCGGGCTGGTGCAGATAGCGCCAGGAGGCGAGGGTGAACGGACCGAGCGCGCCGCATTCGTCGTCGAACGGGGCAAGTACGCCGGTGACGCTGACGGGCGTGTGCGGGCGGGCGTTGAAGGGCAGCAGCAGCAGCTCGAGATACGCCTTGCTGCCGTTCTCGCGCGCGGCGGTGACGCCGGCGATCGCGCCCAGCGTTTCGTCGGCGACGATGGTCGTGATCTCCTCGATCTCGCCGCGGCTGGCATCGGTGAACAGTGCGGCAAAGCTCGCGTCTTTGAGGTCGCATCCCGCGAGCGCGCAGACGCGCGTGCCGGCGACGCGGAACGGGAAGCCGAGATTTTGCTCGCAGGACAGCACGAAGATGTCGCCGAGCAGGCCGCGGACGGCGGCCGGATCGATGTCGGCCCGGTCAGGGGCCCGCGCCGTGCCGCGCTTCTTGTCCCAATACGCGAAGAACTCGCGGCTCGACGGATGTTTCATGACTGAACGCTAACCCCGGGGCGCAACCGCGCGGGACAGACCTGTCCCGCTTCAGTGCACCCGCGATCCCTTTCGTTGTTGTGCAGGAGGGGATTTGCAGCGTCCATGCCGCAGCGGCGTTTTCGCAGCCCTTAAGGCCGCTTTTGCGTCGTTAACGTTAAATTAACTATGCGCTTTGCACCCGACCGGGCACTGCTATGGTGATCGCGGTCGCAAGCCTCGCCGCTTTTCTCCAGGTTCTCGGCGGGGCCTGTACACAGGGCGTCAAACAGTTTGGTCACGGGCCGCGGGGAGGGGTGGGGATACACCTTCATTCCTCTGGCACGGAAGGCCGACACGGACAGGCGGGGCTTTCCCAGGGCCCCGCCTTTTCCTTTTGCGGACTTGCGCAAGGCCGGCAAAGACGACTATCTCCAAGCGTATCGCTCTGATCGCGCCTGAAAGCGAAGCTGCCTTGGATTCCCCGCAAGATTTTCCGCCGAAGGATTCTCAGCCGGACCTGACTGCTGTCGTCGAGGAGGCTCCGCGCGAGCCGATCCTGACGCTGCCGGGGGCGCTGACCGCCTATATCGCGCTGCTGGCGGTGATCCATCTGCGGGTGCTGCTGCCGCCGGAGCTGGAGAACTGGACCATCGACGTCTTCGGCTTCATCCCGAAGCGCTACGATTCCTCGCTGCTCGATCTGCATATCCCGGGCGGGGCGGGGGCGAAGGTCTGGACCTTCGTCACCTATTCGCTGCTGCACGCCAATCTGACCCATATCGGCTTCAACATCCTGTGGCTGCTGCCGTTCGGCAGCGCGCTGGCGCGGCGCTTCGGCGCCGTCAGGTTCTTCGTGTTCATGGCGGTGACGGCGGCGGCCGGCGCGCTCGCCCATCTCGTCACCCATGAGCACGCGGTGGCGCCGATGATCGGCGCTTCGGCCTCGGTATCGGGTGCGATGGCGGCGGCGATCCGCTTCGCCTTCGGGCGCGGCAGCTTTCTGTCATTCACCCGATCGGATGCCGATACCGCCGCCAGGGTTCCCGCATTGCCGCTCTCGCGCGCGCTGCGCGACGGCCGGGTGCTCGGCTTCCTCGCGGTGTGGTTCGGCGTCAACATTATCTTCGGCGTCGGCGCGATCGGCGTGGACTCCGAAACCACCAGCGTCGCCTGGCAGGCTCATATCGGCGGCTTCTTCGCAGGGCTCCTGCTGTTCGCGCTGTTCGATCCCGTGCCGCGCGTGCGAAACGATGCTGCGGATGCGTCATCACAGGACGTTTCGGACCGTATTTGAAGCGGCGCTTGCGATGCGGCCCGAATTCATACATCATTCCCGGGAAGAATGTTCCGAAGCGACAAGCCGCTAGCGGCAATGCTTCGCAAAGCGCACGAGCGTGAAACCGGCGCTGTAACTGTTAGTTGAAGACTCGCGAACAAGTCCGGACCGCCAAAGGGCGGACGGATCCGATTCAGGGAGGCAACAATGACGGTACGTTCCATTCTCAACACCAAGGGCCACCAGATCATGAGCGTCGAGCCCGACGCCAAGATGGCCGCCGCCATCAAGCTGCTCGGTGAGAAGAAGATCGGCGCCGTGCTGGTGATGAACCAGAGCCGGCTCGAAGGCATCTTGTCCGAGCGCGACATCGTCCGCGTGATCGGCGAGCGCGGCGCCGGTGTTCTCGAAGAGCCGGTGAGTCAGGTCATGACCCGCAAGGTCGTCACCTGCAAAGAGACCGACACGGTCGCCGAGATCATGGAGACGATGACGACAGGCAAATTCCGCCACCTGCCCGTGATCGACAACGGCAAGGTGGTCGGCCTGATCTCGATCGGCGACATCGTCAAATGGCGCGTGCGCGAATACGAGTCCGAGCAGGAAGCGCTGCGCGACTACATCAAGACGGCCTGACCGGACTTCACGCGTCCGGTTTCACTCGTCCGCTTTGGGCGCGTGGCCTGCGGGCGCCGGCGCCAGCACATCGATCGCCTCCTGGATCGACTCCAGCGCGCGCTCGGCGGCGCGCGTGCCGTGGCCGATCAAATCCTCGGAGCGGTGGAAGTCGAACCAGCCGAACTGGCCGACCCGCGGCGTGATCAAAAGGTCAGGCGGATCGCCGGCGAGGCGGGCGCGGGTGATGCGGTCCTGCATGATGTTGAAGGCATCGACCATCACCGAGGAGATGCCGGGCCGCCCGCCGGCGCCGAAGAACTCGCGCTTCATGGTTTTCTCCGGCGAGAACAGCCGCGGAAAGCGCCGCTTGGCGGTTGCCTCTTCGGGCACGGCCGCGACCGGCGCCGGCATTGCGCCGTGCGAATAGATCGTCGTGGAATGGGTGAAGATGTCGCTGGAGAGATTTGCCGCGATGACGATTTCGGCGCCGAGCGCGCGGGCCGCCGAGACCGGCACCGGATTCACCAGCGCGCCGTCGACCAGCCAGCGGTCGCCGATCAGCACCGGCGCGAAGATGCCGGGCAGGGCGTAGGAGGCGCGCATCGCGTCGACCACGCGGCCGCGCGTCAGCCAGATCTCGTGGCCGGTGCGGACCTCGGTCGCGACGCTCGCGAACTTGATGGGAAGATCCTCGATCAGGGTCTGGCCGACCGCCGCCTCGAGACGGGAGGCCAGCTTCTCGCCGCCGAGCAGGCCTGAGCCGCTGAGGCGGATGTCGAGATAGCCGAGGATGTTGCGCATGCCTTGCAGGCTGCGCCCCCACTCTTCGAACGTATCGAGCCGGCCGGCCGCATGGAGGCCGCCGACCACGGCGCCGATCGAGGTGCCGACCACGACATCGGGCACGATGCCGTTGGCAATCAGGGTCCTCAGGATTCCGATATGGGCAAAGCCGCGCGCCGCGCCGCCGCCGAGCGCAAGGCCGATGACCGGCCGGCGGGTGGGGCCGAGGCCAATCTTCTCGCCGTTCGAGCCACGACCTTTCAAGATGTCCAGCACTCAAGCTCTCCTACGCCAGGCCAGCCCGCACCACGAGACTAGGCACCACATTTGCTCTCCGCCAGAACCGAGGCGAAGCATGGTTTATGCCGCTTTGGGGAGGGCGCTGGGCAGGAGTATGGCGAGGGCGGTTGCCTCAGGTCTAATCACGCAGGCGTCAACCGGGTTCCAAAGAACCGTATCCGGCCGGTATTTCCTGGGGTATCAGAGGCTTGAATTTGCCGCGTTTTCGGTGAAAAGCAGGGGACATGACACGCGGGGGTGACGGCATCATCGGATGGCGGCGCAGCGGCAGGCTGCTGCCGGCGCTGATCGTTGCTGCGTGCCTCGTTACCGCAGGCCAAAACGCTGCACAGGCGCAGCTTTTCTCCGACCGCCCGCCGCCGGTGCCGCCCGCCTCGGTGCCCGATCCCGGTGGCGCCGTGAGCCTGGCGCCGCCCTCCGGCCCGGGCGCCGGACCGCCAAGCCTGCCGCCGACCCTGACCCAGCCGGTGACGCCGAGCATGCCGCCGCCCGCCGTCACGACCGTGCCGTCGGCCCCGCCGCTCAACGCGGCCGTGCCCGGCCAGGGCGTGCTGTCGCTGACCGCCAAATACGGCAAGGACTCGCCCCAGATCACCAGCGGCCTGGTCTGGCGGGTGTTCGCCGACCGTCCCGACGAGAACGGCACCTTCAAGCTGATCAAGGAAGACCGCAACGCGACGCCCAACATCGTGCTGCCGCCCGGCAATTACGTCGTGCACGTTGCCTTCGGCCTCGTCAGCGCGGTGCGCACCGTCAGCCTGAAGGCCGAGACCGACCGCGAATCCTTCCTGCTGCCGGCCGGCGGCCTGCGCATCGAGGGTCGCGTCGGCACCAGCCGCATTCCGCAGAACCAGATCTCGTTCGCGATCTACAAGGGCAGCCAGTTCGAGGCCGGCGAGCGCGCCTCGCTGGTGCCGAACGTCGCCGCCGGCGACGTGGTGCTGATCCCGGAGGGCACCTACTACATCATCTCCAACTATGGCGACGCCAACTCGGTGGTGCGCTCGGACATCCGCGTCCAGGCCGGCAAGCTCACCGACGTCACCATCACCCACCGCGCCGCCGTGATCACGCTCAAGCTCGTCAGCGACCGGGGCGGCGAGGCGCTCGCCAACACCGCCTGGTCGGTGCTGACCCCCGGCGGCGACGTCATCAAGGAATCGATCGGCGCCTTCCCGCGCGTCGTGCTCTCCGAAGGCGAATACCGCGCCATCGCCAAGAACGAAGGCAAGGTCTACGAGCGCGGCTTCAACGTCGTGAACGGCGTCGACGGCGAAGTCGAAGTCGTGGCGCGCTAACGTCTTTGCCGCGCGTCTGGCCGATAGAGCGCCGGATCTCTCCACATCGTCATTGCGAGCGCAGCGAAGCAATCCAGAGTCCCTCCGCGGAACGATTCTGGATTGCTTCGCTGCGCTCGCAATGACGAGGAGGCTCCCTCACTTCCGATATCTGAGCGCCTCCACCGACGCTGGAAGAGCTCGGAATCGGTTTCGTTCCTTTCAGTCCGCTCGGCAAAGGCTTTCTGACCGGCGCGATAACTGAAAGCACGACGTTCGACGCGAGCGATTTCCGCAATATCGTACCGCGCTTCTCATCCAGCGCACGCAAATCAAATCAGACGCTGGTCGATCTGCTCGGCGACATCGCAGCAGCGAAGAAAGTGACGCCGGCGCAGATCGCATTGGCCTGGCTGTTGGCGCAGAAGCCCTGGATCGTGCCGATTCCCGGCACCACCAAGCTGCACCGGCTCGAGGAAAATCTCGGTGCGGCGGTGGTAACGTTGTCTGAGGCCGATCTCGCGGCCATTGCAGGCGTGCTGGCGAAGGTGGAAGTGCAGGGCGATCGCTATCCCGCCCATCTCCAGGCGCGCGTCGGCCGCTAACAAATGTCGCATGAAGGCCCGGTGAGCGTTTGCTTACCGGGCTCCGCGTCTTGTGTTCTGATTTGAATATCGTTGAAAGCGCTATCAACGCGCGACGGCGGGCCCCGCAAACACCGGCAGCATCAGCTTATTCCATGAACGTCGTGACGTTCATCACGGCGGTGGAAGATACGTATTTCCGATAATCAATTTTATTCTCTTTCCATCCTGCTGCGTTATATGTCGGGCATCCGTCTAACGGGGGAGGCCGGAGCAGGCATGAGCTTGCGAGACCGGCAAGAGCAGGGACCCAGCCCGTCGGCATGTTCGAAGTGATCCTTACCAGGCGCAAGCGGTTCGGTTGGCGGTGGCAGGTGTGCGACCAGTCCGGCAAGATATTTGCTGACGGTTTCGACCGCACCCGGCCGGCCGCCAAATATCATGGCGAGCGCGCGCTGTTCTTCCTGTTGTCGCAGGCGTATCTGCGCAACCGCTCCGCCGCGTCCAGCGAGGACTAGTCGCGGGCGGTTTCGTGGCCCGGGTGAGCGAAGCGACACCCCGAGGCCGCTTGTGCCGTTGATCCCGGATATCGCTTCGCTCATCCGGGCTACGAGACCTTGCGTTGCCCGACGGGCAAAACACCCAAGCAACGGGTCAACCCGCGTCGCCAAAAATATTCCACTTTACCGAAATTCGGAAACGGCGTATCCGTCGCCGCAACCCGGCCCAAGGAAGAGGGGCGTATCGCGATCGTCACGAACGCGGGCCGGACGGCGGTGGACGTGGGCCGCATCGGCACGATGGGCTTCGCAGGGCGGGTAACCGTGAGCGAAGACCTCGCGCCAACGACAGATGCAGTTCGCGTACGGCAAAATCGTGTGGTCCTGACGCCCGGGGTCTGTGCGTCAAGCCTTGTGGTGATGCGTGCTGTCCGACCGGACAAGCGCATCAGTCATCGGCAAGGTGACGGGGGCAATAGTGCATCGCTCCCCGGGGAGCGCACGACATAAGCCGTTCCAACCATCGCGCAGGGAAGGCCGGGATGCTCCGGCTGCCCTGTTTCCCGCTGTGCATTGTAGCGCCATCTACTCATGGCATGGCGGTCAATGGGAGCCAGCCGGCTCCCGGCCTTCCCTGCGCCCTCTTTCAATGGAGGGTGAGACGACGAAGCAAAGCTCGGGCGAAAACAAGCCGCGAGAGCGCGAAGGCGTGTCTGCGAGGCCGTAGGATGGGTAGAGCACTTGCGAAACCCATCACGTTTCAGCGCGGAGAAAACGACGATGGGTTTCGCTGCGCTCTACCCATCCTACGCGCTACGCGCTGCCACCCACGTACTCCGTCATTGCGAGGAGCGTAGCGACGAAGCAATCCAGACTGCCGCTGAGGAGGGATTCTGGATTGCTTCGCTTCGCCCGCAATGACGGTGTTGATGCAGTTGGCGCGCCGTCACTTCGCTCTCCCACGCCGACACGCTTCGCATTTTAAGCAACCGTCATAGTCTCTAACGCCCACTAACCAACACCTGACTTAAAACTGTCATATACGCCGAATGGAACCTCCGCCTGCGGCCTTTTTACACCGCATTAAGTGCGGTTGCATTGGATGCGGCGGGAAAGTGCGTTGGGGACTGCAATGACTGCCGCGAAGAAGATGCCGGGAAAACCGGCCACCGAAATGTTCGACGACATCCCGGTGCTTCAGCGCAAATGGCGCGCCGCGTTGAAGCCGGGCGAACGGCTGCCGCGCTATGAGGACGTGATGCTCGGCAGCCTCGGCCGGCTCGCCGACCACATCGCGCTGCTGAAGAACGACGGCACGCTCGAGCTGTCGCGCAGCGGACGCTACGTGCAGCAATGGCTCGGCGAGGAGCGCTGGGACATTCCGGTCACGCAGCTGCCGCCGGATTGCGCCACGGCGCTGTCGGAAGCGGTGTCGAACGCGCTGAACAACGGACGGCCGCACCAGGCGAGCGCGCATTGCGTGCGCGACGGCATGGTCCGGACCTATGACGTGCTGGCGCTGCCGACTGCCTCGCGCTGGGGTGCCACGCTGGTCGGCGCCTATGTCAACGAGCGCGGCGCGCAATACAATCTGCTGGATGCGATTTTCTCCGCGACCGACGACGCCGTGGTCTCGCTGGCGACGTTGCGCGATGCGGGCGGCCAGCCGTCCGATTTCCAGGTCGTGCATCACAACAAGAGCGCCGAGCTGCTGCTGAATGTCGCGAGCGGCGGCCTGTTGTGGCGACAGATCGGCGAGGGGACCACGCTGCTGGCCACCTCCGAGGTCATGGCGTTCCTGCTGAAGGCGGTGTCAGGCGGCCGCGGTGAGCAGCTCGAGATCGAGAACGACGGCCGGTACCTGCGGATGAGCGCCACGGCCTTCGCCGACGTCATCTCGCTGACGATCTCCGATGTCACCGCGATGAAGCGGCGCGACGCCTCGTTCCGCCTGCTGTTCGACAACAACCCGATGCCGATGTGGGTGTTCGACGCCGAGACCAAGGATTTCCTCGGCGTCAACGACGCCGCGGTTCAACATTACGGCTATAGCCGCGCCGTGTTCCTGCGCATGAAGCTGCACGAGATCTGGCCTGAGGACGAGTGGGACAGCCACGCCGAAGCGCTCGAACGTGTCGGCGATACCTACCACTCCTCACGCAACTGGCGGCATCTGCGCGCCGACGGCAGCGAGATCGAAGTGCTCACCTTCGGCCGCCGCGTCACCTTCAACGATCGCGACGGCTATCTGGTTGCAGTCGCCGACATCACCGAGCGGCGCAAGGCCGAAGCCCGGATCGCCTACATGGCGCATCACGACGGGCTCACCGACCTGCCCAACCGCGAATATTTCCAGGACCGCCTGAAGCAGGCACTCGACCAGGCCGCCGGCAAGCGGGTCGGCGTGCTCTACATCGACCTCGACCTGTTCAAGAACATCAACGATTCCTTCGGGCATCCGTCGGGCGACCGTCTGCTGAAGGAAGTTGCCGAACGTCTCACCACCGCCGTCCGCGGCGCCAATCTCGCGGCCCGGCTCGGCGGCGACGAGTTCGCGGTGATCCTCGCAGCCGATGTTTCGCCGAACGAGGCCAGCGCCTGCGCGACCCTGCTGATCGACATGCTGAAGGCGCCCTATGACATCGACGGCCAGGAGATGGTGATCGGCGCCAGCATCGGCATCGCGCTGTCACCGGGCGACGGCGTGACCTCGGAAGAATTGATGCGCAACGCCGACATGGCGCTGTACCGGGCGAAGTCGGACGGCGGCGGCGTGCATCATTTCTTCGAGCGCGAGATGGATCTGCAGGCGCAGAAGCGCCGCGACATGGAGCTCGACCTGCGCCGCGCCTTTGCCAATGGCGAGTTCGAGCTGCACTACCAGCCGCTGGTGTCGATCGCCTCCGACCGCATCTCCGGCTTTGAATCGCTGCTGCGCTGGCGTCACCCCGACAAGGGCATGATCTCGCCGGCGGAGTTCATTCCGGTCGCGGAAGACATCGGCCTGATCTCGCAGCTCGGCGAATGGGTGCTGCGCGAGGCCTGCGCGGAAGCGGTGAAATGGCCTTCCGACGTCAAGGTCGCGGTCAATCTGTCGCCGGCGCAGTTCCGCAGCCGCAACCTCGTTCAGGTCGTGATCTCCGCGCTGGCGCGATCGGGCCTGTCGCCGAAGCGGCTCGAGCTCGAGATCACCGAGTCGATCTTCCTCGCCGAGACCGATGCCAACCTCGCGATCCTGCATCAATTGCGCGAGCTCGGCATCGGCATCTCCATGGATGATTTCGGCACCGGCTATTCCAGCCTGAGCTATCTCCGCAGCTTCCCGTTCGACAAGATCAAGATCGACCGCTCGTTCGTGAAGGATCTGGCGCAGCGGCCCGATTGCGGCGCGATCGTGCGCGCGATCTCCGGTCTCGGCCGCAGCCTCAACATCACCACGACCGCGGAAGGCGTCGAGACCGAGGATCAGCTCGACTGGCTGCGCGCCGAAGGCTGCAACGAGGTGCAGGGCTTTCTGTTCAGCGCGGCGCGGCCTGCCGCCGACATCGCGAAGCTGCTCGCCGAGTTCGGCGAGCGTTCCTCACGGGCGGCGTAGCTCGGGCGGATAGCAGCCGTAGACCAGCTCCTTGAACGCTGGTGTGATGCGGCTGCGCTCGTTCTGGGTCTGCTGCATCATCAGGTAGACCATGTCGAGCTTGGGGTCGACGCCGAAATAGGTGCCGCTCCCCGAGTCCCATTTCAATTCGCCGATCGAGCCCGCCGGCGGTGGCTTTGCGTTGCCGGGATCGGTGCGCACGCCGATGCCGTAGCCATAGCCAAAACCGTCGCCGGGGAAATAGAAATAGTCGCGTGCGACGCCGGAGCCGGGGCCGATGTGATCGGTCGTCATCGCCTTGAAGGCCGCAGGGCTCAAATAGCGCTTGCCGTCGAACTCGCCGCCATTGAGCAGCATCTGCGAGAAGGTCTGATAGTCGGTGATGGTCGAGAGCAGGCCGCCGCCGCCGGACTCCCATTCGGGATGGGCGAGGCGGTCGCGTTCGCCGGCGAGCAGGACCGGATCGTTCGGCAGCGGCCGCGCCATGCGCGTGCGTTCCTCCTCGGTCGTCAGCACGAATTTGGTGCTGGTCATGCCGAGCGGATCCAGGATGCGCTGCTTGAGGAACTGGTACAGCGTCTGGCCCGAGATGATCTCCATGACGGCGCCGAGCACGTCGGTGGAATGGCCGTAACGCCACAGCGTCCCGGGCTGGCGCGTCAGCGGCAGCCTGGCGATGCGGTCGGCGAATTGCCTGTTGTTGAACGGGCCGTCGAAGATATTGGCGGCCTCGTAAACCTTCATCACCCAGGGGGCGCCGATATAATCGTAGCTGATGCCCGAGGTTTGCCGCAGCAGATCCTCGATGTTGACGGGGCGGATCGGCGCCTCGAGTGTGAGCGTCGATGTGCCGTCCGGCTCGACGCCGACCTTGGTGTCGGCAAAGAGCGGAATGTATTTCGACACGGGATCCGACAGCGCGAGCTTGCCCTCGTCGATCAGCATCATCGCGCCGAGGCACGTGATCGGCTTGGTCATCGAGTGGATGGCGAAGATCGTATCGGGCGTCATCGCAAGGCCCGTCCTGGTGTCGCGCACGCCGAAATTCTTGAAGTAGACCGGCTTGCCGTGTTGCTGCACCAGGATCACCGCGCCCGGCAGCCGGCCGCTCGTCACCTCGTTTTTGAAATAGTCGGTGATGCGATCGAGGCCCTCGGGCGAGGGGGCGGGGATGTTGGCGGCGGCGCGGCCTTGCGCCATCGAGCCGGCCAGCAGCGCGGCTCCGACCAGAAATTCACGACGCTTCATCCGGGCTTCCTCCCTGGCCGGGAACAAAGCCGCAAGACGTCGGAGGCGTCAACCAGACTTCGATTAAAATCGCGTCACGATTTCCGAAAGGAACGGTCGCGGACGATCCTCGCTCGGCTTGGTCGGCGTGCCGATATGGATGAAGCCGGCGAGCTTCTCGTCCGGCTTGAGGCCGAGGCCGTCCAGCACGTCGCGATCGAACGAGAACCAGCCGGTCAGCCAGCAGGCGCCGTAGCCGAGCGCGGTCGCGGCGGTGACGATGTTCATGGCGCTCGCGCCCGCCGACAATTCCTGCTCGAAGGCCGGCACCTTCGGATGCGGCTTGGTGAAGCTGACGATGCCGATCACCAGCGGCGCATCCATCAGGCGCTTGCGCTCGACCTCGACGTCGGCCGCGGGTGCGCCGGGATTCTTGCGGGCAAAAACCTTCGCGATCACCTCGCCGGCGCGCTGGCGCGCATCGCCCTCGAAAACGATGAAGCGCCAGGGCGTGAGCTTGCCGTGGTCCGGCACGCGCGCACCGATGGTGAGGATCGTCTCGAGCTCGGCCGGGGAGGGGCCGGGCCCGGTCATCTCGCGCGGCTTGACCGAACGGCGGGTTTTCAAGAGTTCGATGGCGTCGGGCACTGCGATATCCTCTTCGGCTGGTCGTCGGGCGTGCCAAGCTCAGATAAGCATGCACGCCCGCAACCGGAAGCGAATTTAGATCGATTTCAGGGATCAGGCCGCGTCGCGCGCCCGCCGGACGTCCGGCGGGGTGGCCTCGTCGACGAGGGCGGCGATCGCCTCCGCCGTCGTCATCACCTTCTGGCCTTCGCTGCCGAGCCGGCGGACGGAGACCGACTGCGTCTCGGCTTCCTTCTTGCCGCACACCAGCAGCGCCGGGATTTTCGCCAGCGAGTGCTCGCGGACCTTGTAGTTGATCTTCTCGTTGCGAAGATCGATCTCGGCCCGAAGCCCGGCGCGCCGGACCTGCTCCAGCACCTGCTTGGCGTACTCGTCTGCCTCCGAGGTGATGGTCGTGACCACCACCTGCACCGGCGAGAGCCAGAGCGGGAAGTTGCCGGCATAGTGCTCGATCAGGATGCCGATGAAGCGCTCCATCGAGCCGCAGATCGCGCGATGGACCATCACCGGCGCCTTCTTGCCGCTGTCATGGTCGATGTAGAACGCACCGAACCGCTCCGGCAGGTTGAAGTCCACCTGCGTGGTGCCGCACTGCCAGTCACGGCCGATGGCATCGCGCAGGACATATTCGAACTTCGGCCCGTAGAAGGCGCCTTCGCCCGGATTGATCTCGGTCTTGATGTGGTTGTTCTGCGCCTGGATCTGGCTCAGCACGGTCGCCATCACGCGTTCGGCGTGGTCCCACATCGCGTCGGTGCCGACGCGCTTCTCCGGCCGGGTCGAGAGCTTCACCGTGAGATCGCCGGTGAAGCCGAAGTCGGCATAGGTCGACAGGATCAGATCGTTGATCTTCAGGCACTCGTCGGCGAGCTGGTCCTCCATGCAGAAGACATGCGCGTCGTCCTGGGTGAAGCCGCGCACGCGCATCAATCCGTGCATGGCGCCGGATGGTTCGTAGCGATGGACCACGCCGAACTCGGCAAGGCGCAGCGGCAGGTCGCGGTAGCTCTTCAGGCCATGCTTGAAGATCTGGACGTGGCCGGGGCAGTTCATCGGCTTGAGCGCAAACCAGCGCTTGTCCTCGGCCTCGTCGCCGGCCGACTGCGCGGCGAACATGTTCTCGCGGTACCAGCCCCAATGGCCCGAGGTCTCCCACAGCACCTTGTCGAGGATCTGCGGCGCGTTGACCTCGTTGTAGTCGCCGGCGAGGCGCCGGCGCATATAGGCGATGAGCTGCTGGAAGATGGTCCAGCCCTTCGGATGCCAGAACACGACGCCCGGACCTTCCTCCTGGAAGTGGAAGAGGTCGAGCTCGCGCCCGAGCTTGCGATGGTCGCGCTTCTCGGCTTCCTCGATCTGCTTGAGGTAGGCGTCGAGGTCCTCCTGCTTGGCGAAGGCCGTGCCGTAGATGCGGGTCAGCATCGGGTTGTTGCTGTCGCCGCGCCAATAGGCGCCGGCCACCTTCATCAGCTTGAAGGCGTTGCCGACCTTGCCGGTCGAGGTCATGTGCGGGCCGCGGCAGAGATCGAACCAGTCGCCCTGGTAGTAGATCTTGATCGGCTCGTTGCCGGGAATGGCGTCGACCAGCTCGACCTTGAAGGCCTCGCCCTTGTCGCGGAACACCTGTTTGGTCTTCTCGCGGTCCCAGACTTCCTTGGTGAACGGTTTGTCGCGCGCGATGATCTCGCGCATCTTCTTCTCGATCGCGGCAAAATCTTCCGGCGTGAACGGCTCGTTGCGGAAGAAGTCGTAGTAGAAGCCGTTCTCGATCACGGGACCGATGGTGACCTGGGTGCCCGGCCACAGCGTCTGCACGGCTTCAGCGAGCACGTGTGCGCAGTCGTGGCGGATCAATTCGAGCGCGCGCGGATCGTCGCGGTTGATCAGCTCGATCTTGGCATCGGCTTCGATGGGATCGTCGAGATCGGCGACGACACCGTCGAGCGCCATCGCAACGGTGCGCTTGGCCAGCGAGGGCGAGATGCCCTTGGCGATCTCGAGCCCGGTAATGCTCTTGTCATATTGGCGCTGGGCGCCGTCGGGGAAGGTGAGGGTGACTTTGGCGGCGGGGGTCACGGGCTTCAGATTGCTGAGGCTGTATTGAAAGCCGGATTCGGATTTGGGCTGGTCGGACATTGCTTTTCTCCTGAGGCTCACTCCTGCGAACGAGCGCAGGTAAGCGGGAACGAGCGATATATCAGGCGATTCGGCCTGTGCAATCCGGCATTTCCAAGAAAGCGGCGCGCAAAAGTCGGGGCCTTGCACCAACTAATTCGCGCGGCGCCCTTTAACTGGCTGCAAGCCCGCTCTACATGCATTTGCATGGAAAGCCCCCGCGCCGGGCGTTTCGCGCCAACCGCCCTGATGCTTGGCAATCTCGTCACCGGCTGCTCGGTGCTGGCACCGGCGGGCATGCTGCCGGAATTGTCGGCGGGGCTGGGCATCAGCATTCATGCGGCCGGGCTCCTGATCACCTTCGGCGCGATCACGCTGTGTATCGGCTCGCCGCTGACGGCCTGGCTCACCAGCCGGATCGAGCGGCGGATACTGCTTGCGACGACGCTGGCGGTGCTCGCTTTGGGCAATCTCGCTTCGGCCTTCGCACCCGACTACACGAGCCTCCTCATCATTCGCCTCGTGATGCTCGCGGTCGGTGCGCTCTACACGCCGCAAGCGGCCGGCACGGCGGCGCTGATCGTGCCGGCCGAGCGGCGCGGCAGCACCATCGCCTACATCTTTCTCGGCTGGTCGCTTGCTGCCGCCGTCGGTCTGCCGCTGATCACCTTCCTGGCCAGCCGCTACGGTTGGCGCGCGGCCTATGGCGGGATCGGCGCGCTCGGCTGCATCAGCCTGCTGTTGTTGCTGCTGCGCCTGCCGTCTGGCCTGAAGGGCACGCCGGTGGACCTGAAGACCTGGAGTGGGGTTGGACGGAGCAGGGCGATCTTGCTGCTGCTGGCGATCACGATGCTGCAGATGTCCGGGCAGTTCGTGGTGTTCACCTTCATGGGCCCGCTGCTCAAGAAGCTCACCGATGCCAGCCCCGATGCAATCGGTCTGGTGTTCGGCATCTACGGTGTTTGCGGCTTCCTCGGCGTCGTCATTGCCACCCGCATCGTCGACACCTGGGGACCTTACCGAACCTCGGTGTTGTTCACCTGCCTGCTGCTCACGGGCATCACGGGCTGGGCGCTCGGGGCCGGTACGCTCGTGTTGATGGCAGGTGCGGTCGCGATCTGGGGACTGGGCTTTGCCTCGACCAATTCGATGCAGCAGGTGCGGCTGGTCGCGGCCGCGCCGCCGCTGGCGTCGGCGACCGTCGCGCTCAATACGTCGGTCCTCTATATCGGCCAGGCCGTCGGCTCCGCCATCGGCGGATTGCTGTTCGCCCGCGAGCTGCTGCATCCGCTCGGCTTCGTGGCAGCCGGCTTCGTCGTGCTGGCGCTGGCCCTGGTGATCATGAGCCGGCCCCGGCGGGCTGCTGCCGTAACGGCGTGAATCCCACGTTTTCCTGTGGGCAAGGCGCTTGGCAAACCGCGCGCGGGAGCGCTAGAAGGCGAGGCATGGGGACCAAAGAGAGTTGACTGAAATGAGGATGATTCTGGCGGTTGCCGCGGTGCTCTATTCAGCCTCCGCGTTTGCGCAGACCGACAAGCCACCGATGGTGGGGGACAAGCCGCTGGTGCAGGTCAAGCCCAAGGGGACCAAGGCGGCCGCCGCCACGGCCACTCCGGCGCCAAAGGGCAAGCCGCAATCGATCGCGGCGCGGCTCCAGGCCTGCCTCGACCTCGACGACGGCACCAAGGACCGGCTCAATTGCTACGACGCCATCATCCCGCCGGCGCCGAAGCCGAAGCCGGCGAAGGCCAAGGGTTACGCCGATTGCCGTTTCTTCAAGGAAGAGGACGAGCGGCTGGCCTGCTTCAACGGCTTTGCCGAGAGCATTCCGAAGCTGCCCAAAACCTGATGGCTCGAACCGGACAGCGCTAGTCGCTGATCCGGCTCAGTACGGCTCTGAAGGCAACGCCCGGCACCTGCAGGGCGGTGCCTTCGAATTCGGCGGTGTCGCCGTCCTCGCGGCCGCTGAGCGTCAGCGTGATCCGGTCGATGCCGAACAGCGCCTTGAATGACGGATCGTCGTTGTAGCGCCGGGTCGAGATCTTGACCTTGATGCTGTCGCCTTCGCCCGTATAGGTGCCGATGAAGGCGAAGGCGGAATTACCGCCGCGCATCTTGCCGTCCGTCACATAGACGACGCCGCACCCGGTTCCGTGAACCGTGTGGAAGTCGACCTTGTACAGTCCCTGACGCACGGCCTGTCCCCGCAGAATTCCAAATGCAACCCGGCCGGCAAATTATGTGTGTTGCCGGTGGAAACAATCCGGTGGCTTCCGGGGATGCCGGCCATCAACATCACAATTTGATCAAAGCCTGAGAGAATTGCAGGCAGCGCGCCGAAATGCCGGGACGCAATATCGAGGCTATCGGCCCGATGCGGAGGAGCTGGTCGCCGCCACACGCGTCAGCGCCATCGCCGGCGTTGCCGACATCTTCACCAGCACGTCCTTCAGCGGATATTGCGTCCATGCGCGGTTGACGTAGTCGCGATGGGTGATGCCCTCGCCGGTCTCGACGAACACCACGCTGCCGGGACGCAAGGGGCCGTCCATGTCTTCGGAGACGCTGATGCCCTTCTGCCTGAGCATGCTCATCAGCTCGCGGTCGCGCCTTGCGGTGTAGCGGGTGTAGGAGCTGACGAAGAAGCCGGAGCGGTGGCTCTCGATCCAGGACGCGAACTTGTCCATCTCGCCATAGACGGCGTCGAGCAGCACGACGCCGCGGACGCGGTCGCTGATGCCGCCGACCTCGAGGCTCCACGCCGTCGGCAGAAAGCCGCCGCTATAGCCGACGATCACGATCGGCATGTTGGCGAAGGCGCGCGCGCTGTTGGGATCGCCGGTGAGGCGGGCGAGGTGGCTCGCCGATTCCTCCATGAAGCGCTTGAGGCCGCCCGCTTGCCAGAACTTTCCGGCGCTGGAATCGGCGGCATCGACCGCCATCTGCGGGGCGAGCAGGATGGCATTGGCGCCGGAATCGGTGATCTGCTGCGGCACCAGCTGGCGGTTGCGCACGTCGCGCTCCAGCGTCGCGCCATTGCCGTGGAAGAACACCACGATCACGCCCGGCTTGTGCACGTCGAAATGCTCGGGGACGTGCACCAGCACGCGGCTGTCGCTGTAGGTCTCGTCCTGCCAGTAGACGCGGCCCGAATAGCTGCGGTGGCCGCGGCGGTCGCCCTTGGAGATATTGAGGAAGGGCGCGTCGGAGGCTGGGTTGTTGCCGAAATAGGGGAAGGCCGACGACTTCATGCTGACGAGTGTCGTCAGGTCGTCGCGTGCCGGACGCTGGTAGGGGACTTGCGGCGTGAGCGAGGCGACTTTGTAGGGCGCCTGCTCCGGCTGCTGCTGCACGGCGCGCTTGGGCGAGAAGTCCGACATCTGCCGTTGCAGAAAACTCTCGCTCGCCGACGGGAAGCGCTCCGTGAACTGCGGGGCGGGGAAGCGGTCCTCGAACGTGTCGCCGCTCGCAACCTGCTGACTGGCGGCCTTGTTGGTCTTGGCGACCACTTGGACGTTGGCCTGCGAGTTCGCCGCGAGCGCCGACGGATTGGGCGCCCTGCCGCATTGAACCAGCGTCAGCGACAGCGGCACAAAGGCTGAGATCAGGCCGATCCGGAGCGCGCGACCGCACAGACCGGACGACGTCCGGTCCGCACGACCATCAGCTCTCGATTTCGGAACGGCCCCGACCATCCACCCATGACCCCAAGTGACAACCCAAGTCACGAACCATCGGCAACTATTAGGACAATTGAGCCGACTGGCGTTTAGGCGACGTTAAGTGTCCGGAGAAACTTCCCCACATCCGGAACGCTCAAAAGGACCATGCAATCGTGTCGTGATTGTGGGGGAGGAAAACGGGATTCTCCGGTGTTTCTGCGGGTTTATTGCCCAGAACCATGCATAATTGGTGCTGAAATACCTATTTCGGCCGCCTCATTTAACCCTTGTTAACCCTGCTTGAATTGACTGGACCAAACTAAGCGATGCTCCCCATGGGGGCGTGTCGGCTGAGAAGGACTCCGATGACGGCATCCGATGCGGGTACTGCGCCCTGGACTGGCCGGCTGACCGGAAGCGGGCCGGGGGTCTCCGTTCTGGTCGCAACCGCCATCGTCGTTGCCGACATGATCGGGGTCGGCGTCTTCACCAGCCTCGGTTTTCAGGTCAAGGACATCCCGTCCGGCTTCTCGATCCTGCTGCTCTGGACTGTCGGCGGCATCGTCGCGCTGTGCGGGGCGGTCTCCTACAGCGAGCTCGGCGCGATGTTTCCGCGTTCGAGCGGCGAATACAATTTCCTCGGCCGCGCCTATCATCCGGCCTTCGGGTTTCTCGCGGGCTGGGTCTCGGCGACGGTCGGCTTTGCCGCACCAGTCGCGCTCGCAGCCATGGCGTTCGGTGAGTACGCCAGATCTGTCGTGCCCGATCTGCCGCCGATCCCGCTTGCCATCGGCGTGGTCTGGCTGGTTTCGATCGTGCAACTGACCGGCGTCAGGCACTCTTCGACCTTTCAGCTGATCTCGACCGTCCTCAAGGTCGTGCTGATCGTCGGCTTCCTGGTCGCGGGCTTCGTCATCGGCGTGCCGCAGCCGATCGCCTTCATGCCGCAGCCGGGCGATCTCGCCCATATCGTCAGCGCGCCGTTCGCGATCGGGCTCGTCTTCGTGATGTACTCGTTCTCGGGCTGGAACGCTGCGACCTACATCATCGGCGAGATGAACATGCCGCAGCGGGATCTGCCGCGTGCGCTGCTCGCGGGCACGCTGATCGTGCTCGTGCTCTACGTCGCGCTGAATGCGGTGTTTCTCTATTCCACGCCGATCAGCGCGCTCGCCGGCCAGCTCGACGTCGCCAGCGTCGCCGGCACCGCCATCTTCGGCAATTTCGGTGGCCGCATCGTCGGCGCGATGATCTGCTTCGGCCTGATCTCCTCGATCAGCGCGATGATGTGGATCGGCCCGCGGGTGATGATGACGATGGGGGAGGACATCCCGGTCTTGCGCGTGTTCTCGACGCGCTCGGCAAGCGGCGCGCCGGCCTATGCCATCCTGTTTCAGCTCGCCGTCGCGACCCTGTTGCTGTTCACCCGCAGCTTCGAGGCGGTGCTCGAATTCATCCAGTTCTCGCTGCTGTTCTGCTCGTTCTTCACGGTTGCCGGCGTCATCAAGCTGCGTATCACCGATCCCGACCTGCCCCGGCCATATCGCGCCTGGGGATACCCTTTCACGCCGCTGGTTTTCCTGCTCGTGACCGGCTTCATGATGTACTACCTTTTGACCGAGCGACCGGTGCATTCCCTCGCAGGATTGCTCGTCATGCTCTCGGGCCTGTTGATTTATGCTATTTTCCGCAGGCGGCCGGTCGCCGCTGGCACGTCACACGATCGCGAATAGACATGTTTCGAGCCCTCAGAATTGCGGCCGTCGCTGTGTCCTTGTTGGCTGCGGCCATCTCGTCCGTGCGGGCCGCCGACGTCACCTTCGACGACACCGCGCGCTTCCTCGCGGGCATGCAGCCCTCGGCGGACTCGCCGCTGGTGCCGTTGACCCGGGACCCGAGCTGGCAGCATCACGCAAAGTTCTTCGACGGCGCCTTTGCCCAACTCGAGCAGCGGCAGCTCTCGAAGATCCGCGCCTGGTCCGACGTCAACCTCGCTGCACCCCGGCCGACCATGTTCTACATGTTCAGCGGCCCGGATTTCCTCTACGCCAACGCCTTCTATTCGAAGGCCAGCACCTATGTGCTCGGCGCGCTGGAGCCGGTCGGCGCCGTGCCTGATCTGTCCAGGCTGCCGCGCGGGGCGGTCGGCACGGCGCTCTACAATGTCGAGCGCTCGCTCGGCTCGATCCTGAGCTTCTCCTTCTTCATCACCAAGCAGATGAAGGTCGATCTGCACGCCAACCAGGTCAACGGTACCTTGCCGATCCTCTATGTCTTCCTGGCGCGGTCCGGCAAGACCATCCGCAACGTCGAGATGATCGCGCTCGATGCCAAGGGCGGGATGCACACCGGCAACGACAATCCGGGACGGAACGCCACGCACGGCGTCCGTATCACGTTTGCCGGCAGCGACGGCGAGGCGCGCACGCTGTATTATTTCTCGACCGACCTCTCCAATGCCGGCGCGCGCAATACGGGATTCCTGAGATTCTGCGAGACGCTCGGACCGGGCAACAGCCTGCTCAAGAGTGCATCCTATCTGCTGCACAAGGGTGACTTCGCGGCCACTCGCGACTGGCTGCTGGCCAACAGTGCGACCATCATCCAGGATGATTCAGGCATTCCGCTCGCCAATTACAATGCGCGGCAGTGGCGGTTCTTCCCGTTCGGCCGCTATCTCGGACCGATCGACGAATTCCCCGGCCGCTATCAGGAGCGCTACGCCGAACTGTTCACGCGCGCCCAGCCGATCGACTTCGGCGTCGGCTATCGCTGGCGCATGCATGAATCGAACTTGCTGCTGTCGGTGAAGGTGCCGGGCAGCGAGATGGTACCGGCGGCGGAGACGATCTCGTCGGACGAGCCGTCGCCGAGGCCGCCGCGTCCGAAGCGGCCGCGTCCGCCCGAGCCGATCCCGCCGCCGCCCGGACGCTTCTTCTGGTTCCGTTAGGATCTGCCGACTTGTGACGTTACGTCGGGCTCTGGGCCACGACGACCAGCACTTCGGCCTTCTGCCGGCCGAGACTCCTGACCTCGTGCGGCGTCTCTCCTGAAAAATACAGGCAGTCGCCCTTGCCGAGCGTCAGCTCCTCGCCGTCGAGCTTGATGGCGATCTTGCCGTTGATGACGAACAGCAACTCCTCGCCCGCATGCGAGGCGCGCGTCGCGGACTTGTGCGGCGGGCTCAGCAGAAAGGGCTCCATCATCTTGCGGGTGCGGCCCGTCACCAGCGGGACCACGCCGAACGTATCCTGGAACAGCGGGACATTGCCGTCCTCGCGGCGGAACAAGGTGTAGCGCGGCGCCGGCTCGGCGTTCGGGTCGAAGAAGTTCGCGACATTGACCTCGAGCGCAGCGGCCATCCGCAACAGCGCGGCGAGCGAGGGGATCTTCAGGTTGCGCTCGACCAACGAGATGTAGCCGCGCGTGAGATCGCTCTGCTTCGCAAGCTGGTCCAGCGTCAGGCCCTTGGCAATCCGCGCCTGGCGGATATTGCCCCCGACCGCTGTCGCTTTGCTGACGTCAAGCACGCATGAGTCTCCCGAACTGCTGAGGCTCCTTTTTGCAACAGATGCGGCCGAACCGCCAGCCCGGCAAGGGCGCCGCTCATTTCGCGTGCACCAGCGTGTATTCCTAAGGAAAACCATAGCGCAGAAATTTAGTGCAGGGCCGCAGATAATGTGAGCAGATTTGTTGGTATATCGCGAAAATCCGCCAAAATGTAGTGCATCTCGGGCTCTCTGCCGCGATCGGCGGCAGTTGCCGCGTCCCGTGGCGTTGATTTCCAATAGTAAACATGATCGATTTTTACCGTCCCGGCTGCCGATGGGCCGCGGACAGAGCCAACTGCTTTCCCTGATGCCGGTACCTTTCTGGAGAGATCGATGACCGTAGCAGACGACGTAACCCTGAACGTAGCGCCGGACGAGGCGGCGAGCTTGCGACGGATCGTGTGGTCGAGCGTGATCGGCACCGCGGTCGAATGGTACGACTTCCTCATCTACGGCACGGCGACCGCGCTGGTGTTCAACAAGGTGTTCTTCGCCGCGGGCAATCCCACGCTCGCCACCATCGCCGCCTTCGGCACCTACGCCGTCGGCTTCCTGGCGCGGCCGCTGGGCGCCGCGATCTTCGGCCATTACGGCGATCGGGTCGGCCGCAAGGCGATGCTCGCGATCACCATCATGGTGATGGGGATCGGCACCTTCCTGATCGGCCTGCTGCCGACCTACCAGCAGATCGGCATCGCTGCGCCGCTGCTCCTGATCGGCCTGCGTTTCCTCCAGGGCATCGGCCTCGGCGGCGAATGGGGCGGGGCGGTGCTGATGGTGGTCGAGAATTGCCCGACGCATCGCCGCGGCCTGCTCGGCAGCATGGTGCAGGTCGGCAACCCCATCGGCAATCTCGCCGCGATCGGCATGTTCGCGCTGGTGGCGAGCCTGCCGGAAAGCGACTTCATGACCTACGGCTGGCGCATTCCCTTCCTGATCTCGATCCTTCTGGTCGGCGTCGGTCTCTACATTCGCCTCAACATGGAGGAGACCGTGGCCTTCCGTCAGGTCCAGGCCAAGAAGGAGGTCGCAAGCATGCCGCTGGTCGAGATCTTCAGGCATCACCGCAGGCCGTTCTTCACCGCGGTCGGTCTGAAGATCTCCGAGATCGCCTATGCCAGCATCGGCGGCGTGTTCGTGATGTCCTACGCCACGGCCAATCTGGGGCTGCCGCGCGCGGTGGTCCTGAACGGCGCGTTCGCCGCATCGCTGGTCGCGCTGCTCGCCATTCCGCTGTTCGGCTGGCTGTCCGACCTCGTCGGCCGCAAGACCATGTTCTATGCGAGCTGCGTGTTCTCGGCGCTGTTTGCCTTCCCGCTGTTCTGGCTGCTCGACACCCGCGATCCCGCCATCGTCATCGGAACCATCGTGGTCGCGATCACCTTCGGCCAGATGGTCATGTTCGGCATCGGCGCGCCCTGGTATTCGGAGCTGTTCTCCGCGCGGCTGCGCTACAGCGGTGCCTCGCTCGGGTTTCAGGTCGGCGCGGCCCTGAGCGGTGGGTTGACGCCGTTGATCGCGGCCTCTCTGATGGCCTGGAGCGGCGGTGCCACCTGGCCGGTTTCGCTGCTGCTGATCGCCTGCGCCGCCATCACCGCGACCGCGACCAAATTCGCGCCGGAGATGGCGAACAAGGAACTGACCTGATCCCGCGGCGCGCCGCTGCCGGCGGCGCGCCATCGCTCACCCCCAAGGGGAATTGTCATGCTCGATACCATCAGCGCCGACCCGGCGCAGAACGCAGCGCAGCTCGGCTGGACCGGCGTAGTGCGCTTCCTGCATGTCACCCCGCGTGCGTTCCTGCCGATGCGCGCAGCGGAACAGATCCATCTCGTCGCCGGCCGCGGCATCGAAGGCGACCGCTACATGATCGGCAACGAAGAGGGCTTTTACTCGCACAAGCCGGAAGAGGGTCGGCAGGTCACACTGTTCGAGCTCGAGACGCTGGTCGCGCTCAAGCGCGATGCCGGTATCGCGCTCGGACCGGAAGAGCACAGGCGCAACGTCACGGTCGAGGGCGTGCCGTTGAACCATCTGGTCGGCCGCCGCTTCTGGCTGGGCGAGACCCTGCTGGAGGCGACGCGGCTGTCGGTGCCGTGCCGGCACATCGAGGAGATCACCGGCAAGGCGATCTTCGATCCCCTGATCAACCGTTCGGGCCTCAATTGCAAAATCCTGCAAGGCGGCATCGTGAAGGTCGGCGACATCGTGCGGAACGCAGCATGAAGGCGCGCCCGATCACGACGGTCAAGACGGTCGTCACCGGCATCGAGGACGCCGGGGCAGGGATCAAGCTGTTCACGCTGGCCGACCCCGATCGTTGGGAGCTGCCGCCGTTCAAGCCCGGCGCGCATATCGATCTGCATCTGCCGAACGGGCTCGTCCGCACCTATTCGCTGTGTAACGAGCCTGCCGACAATGCGCGCTACGTGATCGCGGTGAAGCGCGAGGGGACGGGGCGCGGCGGTTCGCGCGCGCTGCACGATGATATCAGGATTGGCGACATCATCGGCGTCTCGCTGCCGCGCGGCGGATTCGAGACTGGCCCGGAGATCGCACGCCACGTGTTTGTCGCGGGCGGCATCGGCGTGACGCCGTTCCTGTCGATGGCGCGGCACCTCATGCAGACGGACGACGTCGATTTCGCGCTGCATCTGATCGTGCGCGAGGAGATTCCGCTGGCAGCACATCTCGCGCCGCTGATCGATGCGGACCGCGTGGTGGTGCATCGTACTTCGCAGAAGGGGCGCCCGGATCTTGCGTCACTGGTCGGGAAGGCCGGTGTCCAGACGATGGTCGCCTGCTGCGGCCCGGAAAGCATGATCGACGATTTCGAGCGGGTGACTGCCGCCTGGCCCGCGGCGAACGTTCATATCGAGCGCTTCGTCGCGCCGCCGCCGGTCATCGATCCCGATGCAAAACCGTTCACGCTGTCGCTGGCGCGCACGGGGACCGAAATCCAGGTCCATGCCGGCCAGACCATGCTGGCCGCCTTGCAGGAAGGCGGCATCGACATCGCGACCTCCTGCTGCGGCGGCATCTGCGGCGCCTGCAAGGTCGGTTGGATCGAGGGCAAGCCTGTTCACCGCGACCGCATTCTGTCGCCGTATGAGCGTGAGCGCTATCTCATGGTGTGTGTTGCAGGATCGGACGCGGAACGGCTGGTGCTGGACCTCTGAACTACCAATGCACGCTTTGGCTCGGCACGATGAGCGCCGTCGAACTCGGCGGCGTGGCGAGGCTTGTCGCAAGGTACCAGCCGAAGCCGAGCACGAGCGCCAGCAATGCGATGATGGCGAGCATATCGAGGGCTCTGGGATCGTGGTGATGACGGCTGGGACTGGAATTTGGACCAAGCCTGAAGTGGAAATGAGGGCTGATTTTCCAGCGCATTGTTGTTTCCTCCCGTGGGAGCATCACAACAACGCGAACGGGAACTTTCGGTTCCGCTCAGGGCAGCGATGCGTAAAGCACCGCAGTATGCTTACGCGGCCAATTCAGGACGCGTTGACGCCGCGCCAGCGGCCATAGCGCCAGGGCAGATACCAGCGCGCGCCTTGCGGCGCTGCGAGGGGAACGTTGTCGATGCCCCACGTGCCGAACGGATTGCAGCGCAGCAGTCGCGCCAGCGTCATCCAGCCGCCGGCCCAGAGCCCGAACCGTTCGATCGCTTCATCGCCATAGACGGAACAAGTCGGAAGGTGGCGGCAATTGTAACCGACCAGCGGCGACAGCGTATGGCGGTAGAGCCAGATCAGCGCGCGCCCGAATCTGCGCGGCAGGCGGAGCGCGCCCTCGACCGGAGTGGAACAATGCTCGCAGGCTGAATGCTTCATGTGCGTCTTGCCGCGAGGTTGAGCGAGTTGTTGCGCGGTTCCGGCGCAGGGAACAACAAGGTGTTGTTTGCGCGCCATATTTTGCATGCTTTTTGGGAGCAGTGCAGCAAGTACCTATGGACGATCTGTATTCCCCCGGATACCATTTTTGTGACGTCCATGTGTAGACTTGTTGGACGAAAACGGGGCTTGCCTGAATCGCTCTCGGGGCTTGGGGAAGGGACCAGTTTGAAACTTGTGAAGTCGCTCAATCTTCGCGGCTGGTTGCTAGTGGGAACCGCCGCTTTTGGAGTCGTGCTGGCAGGCGCCGTCGCGACCGTTGGGTCGTCGGCGCGGGCCGGCGGTACGCTCGAAGAGCGCAAGCTGCCGATGAAGTTCAGCTGGGTTGCCTGCGAGCCGAACTGCCGCGGCTGGGTCAGCGCGGTCGGCATCATCACCTCCGATACGCCCAAGGATTTCGAGGACTTCGCCCAGGGACGCCAGCTCGGCGGGGCGACCGTGGTGCTGGACTCCAGCGGCGGTTCCGTCAACGACGCGATCACCCTCGGCCGGCGCTTCCGCAATCTCGGACTTCTGACCACGGTCGGCATCAGTCTCCAGAATCGCGGCGGCCAGTCGGCCCGCCCGGCGGTCGCGCCCGAGGCCTATTGCGAATCCATGTGCGTGTTCCTGCTGCTGGCCGGCAAGAAGCGCTACGTGCCGGAAGCCGCCCATGTCCGCGTCCACCAGATCTGGATGGGCGACCGCGCCGACGATGCCAAGGCGGCGAGCTACAGCGCGCAGGACCTGATGATCGTGGAGCGCGACATCGGCCGTCTCGCCAAATACACCTTCGACATGGGCGGTGCCGGCGATCTGCTCTCGCTCGCGCTCAGCGTGCCGCCATGGGAAGACCTGCACGAGCTGGGCGCCGGCGAGCTGAAGCTCACCAATCTGGTGACGACGGATCTGGTGGCCGAGGTGCTGCCGCATGTGGACGTCGCAGCGCCCGCGATGGCGGAGCTCGCGCCGAAGACGCAAGCAAGGTTCGGTACGGAGCCGGAGCAGCCGGCGAAGTCGACCAAGACGGCCGAGGCCGCTGTGCCCACTGGCGCGGCGCCACTCGCCGTCTCGCAGAAGTAAGTCCCTCACGTCGTCATTCCGTGGCGCGCGCCCGGAGCGACAATGATGGGATTGGATCAGCCCTGCGCCGCCGCCGGCTGCTTGGCCTTGGCTTCGATCTGGCCGATGGCGTCGACCACGGCATCGAAGGTCAGCAGCGTCGAGGCATGCCGCGCCTTGTAGTCGCGGACCGGCTCGAGGAATTTGATTTCCTCCCACTTGCCTTCGGGAGGCGCGCCATTCTCTTTCAGCATCTTGCGAACGGTCTCGCGTAACTCGCGGAGTTCGTTCGCAGTCGAGCCGACGACGTGACTTGCCATGATGGAGGAGGAGGCCTGGCCCAGCGCACAGGCCTTCACGTCATGGGCGAAGTCGGTGACGGTGTCACCGCTCATCTTGAGATCGACCTTCACCGTCGAGCCGCACAATTTGGAGTGGGCGGTGGCGGTGGCATCGGCGTCGGACAACCGTCCGAGCCGCGGAATATTCCCGGCCAGTTCGATGATCCGCTTGTTATAGATGTCGTTCAGCATGTGATGGAGTCCGGGACTTCCGCATCGGATCGGCCTTGGCGGGCGCCGTCCAGGGTCCTATATAGGGTCGGAACTGGCGGAAAAACAGTCCAGCGGTGCGTCGGCTGCGGTCCAGATCTGCGCTACTGATGTTGTGACCGAAGGACCTTTTCGCCAAAACTGTTCTCTTCAGGCGTCCGGCGGCTTGCCGCCCCGTCTGCCGGTGACACTCCGGCCAAAAGGCCGTCGAACGGAGTAGACATGGACGCGACCATCAAGCCGATCCGCCCCAATAAGCAGCCCGAGAGCCGCCCGGCCGAACTCGATCCCGCCGAATTCCTCGCGGCTGCCGTCCGCGCCGACCAGCCGCGCCCCGCGCGCGCCGAGGCGGAAGCGGCGGTGAAGACGCTGCTCGCCTATATCGGCGAGAACACCAATCGCGAAGGCCTGCTCGACACGCCGCGCCGCGTGGTCGAGGCTTTCGACGAGCTCTATCAGGGCTATCACCAGTGCCCGGCCGAGGTGCTCGACCGCACCTTCGGCGAGACCGCCGGCTATGACGACTTCGTCTTGGTGCGCGACATCGAGTTCACCTCGCAATGCGAGCACCACATGATGCCGTTCTACGGCAAGGCGCACATTGCCTATACGCCGGTGGAGCGCGTCGTCGGCCTGTCCAAGCTTGCCCGCCTCACCGACATCTTCGCCCGCCGGCTCCAGACCCAGGAGCATCTAACCGCGCAGATCGCGGCGGCGATCGACGAGATCCTGAAGCCGCGCGGCGTTGCCGTGCTGATCGAGGCCGAGCATACCTGCATGTCGGTGCGCGGCGTCGCCAAGCATGGTGCCTCCACCTTCACCAGCCGCTTCACCGGCATGTTCCGCGACAATCCGGCGGAGCAGGCCCGTTTCCTGTCCCTGGTGCGAGGCCTGCAGCGCTGACCTCGCGAAGGCTTGCTGTTTTGAGCATGACCTTTGCGGAAAACCGCTGCACACTTTTCCGAGTCATGCTCTAGCGAGAACGTTCGTGTCCGCTCACTCCCATGAGATCGAGGAAGGCCTGACCTTCCTCCCGAAGTTCGATGCGAGCGGCCTCGTGACGGTCGTCGCGACCGACGTCGCCACCGGCGACGTGCTGATGGTTGCGCACATGAACGACGAAGCGCTGCGCAAGACGATCGCGACCGGCGAGGCCTGGTACTTCAGCCGCTCGCGCAATGCCTTGTGGCGAAAAGGTGAGACCTCGGGTCAGACCCAGCGCGTGGTCGAGATCCGCACCGATTGCGACCAGGACGCGGTCTGGCTTCGCGTCGAGCAGATCGGGGCTGCCTGCCATACCGGACGCCGGTCGTGCTTCTACCGCAAGGTCAAGGCCGAGGGCGGCGGTGCGAAGCTCGTGTTCGTCGATGCCGACAGGCTGTTCGATCCGGACGCTGTCTATAAGAAATAGCTCTCCGTCATTCCGGGGCGCGCGGAAGCGCGAGCCCGGAATCCATCGCACGGCATCACGTGCGGTGGCATGCATTCCGGGCTCATCGCTGCGCGATGCCCCGGAATGACGGCGAGGACCGAATTAACTCCGCATTAACCATACCTGTCCCACGGTGAGACGACATGGCGCCGAATTGCCGGCGTCGCTCAACGCCGCGCGGGGCGGGCACTTCAGCATGTCGGTCGACAATTCCAGTGCCTCTCAGACGGCGGGTCTCGATCCGTCGCGGGCACGTGTCGCCGGTGCGATCAAGCAGGTCTCCAGCCGGACCGGCATCAGCTTCCAGTACATGCTGACCACCGCCAAGATGGAATCGGATTTCGATCCGACCGCGGGCGCCACCACCTCGTCCGCGCACGGCCTCTACCAGTTCATCGACCAGACCTGGCTCGGGACAGTGAAGGAGGCCGGCACCCAGCTCGGCTATGGCAATTATTCTGACGCGATCAGCAGGACTTCGTCCGGCGGCTACACCGTCGATGATCCCGTGATGAAGCGGTCGATCATGAAGCTGCGCGACGATCCGGAAGCCGCATCCACCATGGCGGCGGCGCTGACGCAGTCGAACAGTTTCAAGCTCACCGGTCTGCTCGGCCGCAGGCCATCCGACAGCGAGCTCTACATGGCGCATTTCATGGGCGTCGCCGGAGCCGCGAAACTGATCGCCAATGCCGAAGACAATCCGCAAGCGGTCGGGGCGCGGCTGTTTCCCAATGCGGCCTCCGCCAATCGCTCGATCTTCTACGCCAATGACGGCCGCGCGCGCAGCGTCTCCGAGGTCTATTCGGTGCTGGACGCGCGTTACGCCATCGCGGCGAATTCGAAACTCACGCGCAGCGCGATGGCCATGTATGGCGATACGCCGTCGACCACGCAGGTCGCGAGCGCCAATGGCGTGCAGCCGACCGCGCCAATGATCGACAACGCTGCTTATCTGCAGACCTTCCCGAATGCGAATGCCGTGACGCCGGTGGGCGCGACATCGTCAACGACCGTTGCGGACAGCGCGCCGGTCACGCCCGCATTCCGCTCGATCTATCAGCCCGGCGACACCACGCAGCCGGTCTCGACCACGGTGCAGAAATTGTGGGGCAACAACGCCTCGTTCACGTCGGTCGCCTCAGCCACGCCCGATGTGCGTGCGCCGCAGCCGCTCGATCTCTTCAGCGATCGCAGCGGTACGTTCTCGAGCTGATCGCCGTCGTACGCGCTGCTCGCGCGTCTTGGTTCCCTTAACAAAACGTCAATAAAACCAGCCAGTTATGGTGAACGCTTTGTTAAGCGTCGTGGCTTATTTTGTGTTGCAGGTGACGAGCCGTCATCGTTTCGTTTTTTCGTTGCGTAAGCCGGAAGCAGCATGATCGTTCGGCAGTTCATTAATTGGATCAGGACGGCGCCCGCTGGCGAGCGGGCCGAGGCGACGCGGGCGTTGGCCCGGGCCTGGCTGATCTCAGATCTTTCCCATGACGACCGCGTCGCCGCGGAAGGCGCGCTGCTGATGTTGCTCGACGATCCTTCGCCGCTGGTGCGGCAGGCGATGGCCGAAGCATTCGCGCGCAGCACGGATGCGCCGGCGTCGATCGTGCGGGCGCTGTCGGCGGACCAGCCGACCGTCGCGCTGCCCGTGCTCGAACATTCTCCGCTCTTGATCGATGCCGATCTCGTCGACATCGTCGCGACCGGCAATGACGAGGTGCAATGCGCGGTCGCGCGCCGCATCGCGTTGCCGGTCTCGGTCTGCGCCGCAATCGCGGAAGTCGGCTGCGCGGCCTCGGCGCTGGAGCTGATCGAAAACCCGCATGCCGAGCTTGCGCCGTTCTCCTGGAATCGCATCGTCGAGCGCCACGGCCATCTCGCCGCGATCCGCGAGGCGATGCTGGTGCTGGATGATCTGCCGGCCGCAACGCGCGCCGCGCTGGTGGCAAAACTCTCCGAGACCCTGGCGCAATTCGTCGTGGCGCGGAACTGGCTGAGTGCCGACCGTGCCGAGCGCGTGACGATCGAGGCCCGCGACCGTTCCACCATCAACATCGCGGCGCGCTCGCGCGACGAGGACATGCTGGGCCTGGTGCATCACCTCCGGGTCACCGGCCAGCTCACCGCCGGCCTGATCCTGCGCGCGCTGCTGTCGAGCAATCTCGATCTGTTCGACGCGGCGCTGGCCGAGCTCGCCGACCTGCCGCTGGCGCGCGTCTCCGCGCTGCTGCACGACCGCGGCGGCAACAGCCTGCATGCGCTGCTGCGCCGTGCCGGCCTTCCCGAGGCGACGTTCGCAGCCTTCCAGGTCGCGCTCGATGCCTGCCACGAGCAGGGCTTTGTCGACAGCGACGACGGCGCGGCGCGGCTGCGCCGGCGCATGGTCGAGCGCGTGCTCACCCATTGCGAGACCGATCGCGGCACCACCGATCCGCTGATGGTCCTGCTCCGCCGCTTCGCCACCGAATCGGCGCGCGAAGAGGCGCGGCTGTTCTGCGACGAGCTGGTCGCGGACGATGCGATTGATCCGGTCTACGACGATCTGATCGCGGCGTAGTCAAGTGCCGTAGGGCGGGCAAAGGCGCACGGCGCCGTGCCCACAATTCATCCGCATAATCAAGTTGATTGGTGGGCACGCTTCGCTTTGCCCACCCTACGATACTGATCGTGGTGATAGAGCAGCCCCGAATTCCGTCATTGCGAGCGCAGCGAAGCAATCCAGAATCCCGCCGCGGGGACAGTCTGGATTGCTTCGCTGCGCTCGCAATGACGAAAGGAGAGAGCGGAGCTGCTACTCCGCCGGCACGATGCTCGGCGCGAGGATCGCTTCGAGATGATCGGGGCGGTCGCGGTTGACCTGGGCGAGATAGTCGTCGGCGACCTTGCGCAGGCGACGGCTCAGCTCGGCGGAGACGCTGATGCTGTCGAGCTGCGTGTTCTCGTGCACGATGGCGAGGATGGCGTTGATATGGTGCGTGAACAGCTCGGCCGGCACCCTTTCGAGATCGGGCGCATGCTCGATGACGCGACACAGGCTTTCGGCGACGCTCGCCGCAGCCGGATAGCCGAACGTTGCGGCGTCGCCCTTGATGTCGTGCGCGGCGCGGAACAGCTCGTCACGGCGCTCCTTGGTGAAGCCTTCGTGGCGGACAGCGACGTAAGCGGCCGACAGCCGGTTGACCTCGGCCGCCATCCAGTCCTTGAACTCGCCGGCGAGGCCCGCCAATGCCTGCTCGGCGCGGCTGACCGGATCGTCCATGTCCTTTTCCTCGACGCGGCGCAGAACCTTTCGCAGCGGATTGGGCTGCGTGATGACCTGATGCGTGGCGAAGGCCGTGACCTCGATGTCCTTTGCGCCGTTCTTCGCCATGATATCTGCCCCGCGTGAGACGTTGCGCTAGATGGAGGACCGGGCCTTGTCGAGCAGCGAGGGCTGCTGGAGCACCTCGTGCTTTTCGCCGATGCGGCGCTCGGGACCCATATAGGCGGAGTTGGTGTTGCGGCGCCGATCCGGACCGAAATAGGTCTTGGTCTTGATGAAGGGGCGGGGATTGGCGACGACGTTGAGGATGCGCTGATACAGGCCCTTGGCCGAGATCGGCTTGGCCAGGAATTCGGTGACGCCGGCATCGCGCGCGATGGTGACGCGGCGCTTCTCGGAATGGCCGGTCAGCATGATGATCGGCGCGTAAGGATTGCCCTTGGATTCCGGCTGCCGGATCATCTGCGCGAGCTCGAGCCCGTCGAAGATCGGCATCGCCCAGTCGGTGATGACGATGTCGGGCACGTAATGGCTGTACATTTCCAGCGCGGTGGCGCCGTCCTCGGCCTCGTAGACCTCGCGCGCGCCGAAGGAGTGCAGCAGCGTCCGCAGGATGCGGCGCATGTGCGGATTATCGTCGCAGACGAGGAAGCGCAGCTTGTTGAAATCGATGCGAAACATGACGCCTGGGCCAGAGCGGTCAACCTTCGTTAACCATATCGCGCCGGGAGTTAATGAAGGGTTGCCGCTGCGTCTGGCGGGGCTTCGGAAGAGGCCCTGCGATCATATCGTAATTCTGCCATTTTTTATCGTAAAACAATAAAAATATTCAGTCGCACGGGAGCTCCTCCGATGAGCGTGATCGCGTTTCCTTACCCTGTCCCGGCCGCGCCGCGGCTCCGGCGCATCGGACGGGTCGTGGCCGTCGGCGCGCTTCTCTGCGTCGCGGGCGCGGTGCTGGCGGTGCCGCTGCTGTGGTCGAGCGACGAGGTGCTCCGGCACTGGATCGCGACCCAGTCTCCGCTCGGCGCGCGGCCGTTCACGCTCAATCTCGATACGCGCATGGTCGGTGCGCTCGTCAGCCTGATCGGCCTTGCGCCGGTTCTCTACGCCCTGTTGCAGCTCTCGATGCTGTTCTCGCGTTTCGCGCGCGGCGAGGTGTTCGCGACCGACAATGCCTGGCGCATCCGCCGCATGGGCCTCGCGCTGATCGCCAACGCGCTGGTCTCGCCGCTGGTGCAGATGCTCACGACCATCAACCTGACGCGGGCCAACCAGCCCGGCCAGATCGTCGTCATGTTCGGCATCGAGCAGTCGCATGTGCTGTCGGTGCTGAGCGGCCTTGCGCTGATCGCCTTCGCGACCGTGATGGCCGATGCCGTCCGCCTCTGGCACGAGAACAGCGAGATCATCTGACCATGCCGATCATCGTCAATCTCGACGTCATGCTCGCCAGGCGCAAGATCAGGTCGCGCGAGCTTGCGGCCCGCATCGAGCTCACGGAGGCGAATGTCTCCCTGCTGAAATCGGGGAAGGTGAGGGGCATCCGCTTCGACACGCTGGAGCGAATATGCGCCGTGCTCGACTGCCAGCCCGGCGATATCCTGGAATACGTCCCTGACAATGCGGACGACGCTTTGGAGCATCGTGCGGCCGGCCGAAAATCGGCTTAGCCATCTCCCTTTCAACTCCAGCTTGGAGACGCTGCGATGAACCGCCTCGTGCGCGCTCTTGCGGGCACGGCTGCGCTCATGCTTGCCGGTTGCGGCTCGGTGCCGCTGACATCGATCCCGCCGCTGGCCCGCATCGACGCCAGCACGACGGACCTGTCGATGCTGCGCGTCGCCGTGCAACTGCCCGATGCGCTGCGGCCACGTTCGGGCGGCGTCAAGCTCGACGTCGTCACCAAACTGACGGGCGAGGCCGAGACCAGGACGAGTTTTGCCATGATGGAGATGAGCGCGCGCGAGCGGGGCGGCCTGCCGGCTCCGCCACAGAACGCGTCCATCTATGCCTATCGCCTGTCGCTGGAAGATGCCGCACGCTTCGAAGCGCTGCGTGCCTCGATGATCGAGCAGGGAAAGCAAGGCAAGCACGGGTCGATGGGGCTCGGCGTGGCCGCCAAGGAATTCTGCCGTGCAAATGCGGCGCCGCAGGCATCGCTGCCCGTCACGATCTATCTGATGACATCGGAGACGAAGAGCTTCGTTCCCGTCGCCAAGGATTTCGACCTGCTGAGCGATCCCGCGATGGCGGGAGGCCTGGAAGCCATTCAGCCTTGCGGGCAGTGATGCGCGCTCGGGCTCAGTAGCCGAACTGCTCGCGCAAAATGCGCTCTTCCAGGCTGTGGCCGGGATCGAACAGCATCCGCATCGAGATGGTCTTGTCGGAGAGCACCTCGACGCGGCGGACGTCGCGCACCTCGTCGTGGTCGGCGACGGCTGCGACCGGACGCTTGTCGCCCTCCAGCACCTCGATCACGACGTAAGCCGTGTTGGGCAGCAGCGCACCGCGCCAGCGGCGCGGACGGAAGGCGCTGATCGGCGTCAGCGCCAGCAGGGCAGCGTTGATCGGCAGGATCGGCCCCTGCGCCGACAGATTGTAGGCGGTCGAGCCGGCCGGCGTTGCCACCATGATGCCGTCGGCGATCAGCTCGGGCATACGTTCGCGCTCGTCGATCAGGATGCGCAGGCGCGCCGCCTGATAGGTCTGCCTGAACAGGGCGACCTCGTTGATGGCGTGATGCAGGTGAACGCGGTCGTTGACGTCGGTCGCGCGCATCAGCAGCGGATTGATCTCGGATTCATGAGCCGCCTCGAGACGGGCACGCAGATCGTGCGTCGAATACTCGTTCATTAGGAAGCCGACCGTGCCGCGGTGCATGCCGTAGATCGGCTTTCCCGTGTGCATGTTCTGGTGCAGCGTCTGCAGCATCAGGCCGTCGCCGCCGAGCGCGACCACGACATCGGCTTCCTCGGGGGTGCAATTGCCATAGTCCCGGGTGAGCTGGACGAAGGCGGTCTGCGCCTCGCTGCTCGGGCTGGCGACGAAGGCGATCCGGTCGTACCGCACGTGATTGGTCATGGCTTCCGGGCAGGGCCGCTGGCTTGAGAAAGTTCCGCCGCGCTCGTCTATACGAGGTGGGGCTCGATTGTCGAGGATGACCGCCGTTCAAGGCAAACGGGTGACTGCCGGTTTCGGGACGAAAATCACCTCATTTCGAGCCCGATCGGCCGCCTTGGGGGCCGCCGGACCCACGATCCCCCAAACCGTCGCAATTTCGCGCTAGCTTTTCGGCCTTCCCCGGCCCTCATGGCCGGGCAGGGAGGACGATCATGGTCACGAGCTTGCCGGCGCTCCGTCGTACGGCCCTGGTGCTGGCGGTGTCGGCTTTCGCCGTTGCGGGATTTGCGCGTGCGGACGATCCGCCGCAGCCGCGCACCGAGGCGGCAGCGCCAGCCGGACAGAAGGGGGGACGTGGCGGTGGTGCCGCTCAAAGCGGACCGCAGGCTTCGCCGTCGGCTACCGAGCCGCACCGCCTGCCGCCGGACCAGACCACGAAGCAGACGCTCGATCTGCCCGGCCGCAATCTCAACTTCGCGGCAACGGCCGGCTCGATCCGCGTGTTCGACGGCAAAGGCGATCCGCTGGCCGACATCGCCTACACGTCCTACGAGCTCGACGGCTCCGACCGCGCGACGCGCCCGGTGACGTTCCTGTTCAACGGCGGGCCCGGCGCATCCTCGGCATGGCTCCAGTTTGGAGCGGCCGGGCCGTGGCGGTTGCCGCTCGACGGCGAGGCGCTGTCGCCATCGGCCTCGCCCGAGGTGAAGCCGAATGCGGAGACCTGGCTCGACTTCACCGATCTCGTCTTCATCGATCCCGTCGGCACCGGCTACAGCCGCTTCGTTGCCAGCGGCGACGACGCGCGCAAATCCTTCTATTCGGTCGACGGTGACGCCAACGCGATCGCGCTGGTGATCCGCCGCTGGCTCGAGAAGCACGACCGGCTGACCTCGCCGAAATACGTCGCGGGCGAAAGCTATGGCGGCATTCGCGGGCCGAAAGTGGTGCGCCAGTTGCAGCTCCAGCATGGCGTTGGCGTCAGGGGATTGATCCTGGTGTCACCGCTATTGGACTTCCGCGAGTTCACCGGCACCAGCCTCCTGCAATATGTCGCGACGCTGCCGAGCTATGTGGCGGTCGCGCGCGAAGCCAAGGGACCGGTCAAGCGCGCCGATCTCGCCGATGTCGAGGCATACGCACGCGGCGAATTCCTGACCGACCTCGTCAGGGGCGAGGCCGACAGGGAAGCCACCAACCGCCTCGCCGACAAGGTCGCCGAGCTCACCGGCATCGACCAGGCGGTGAGCCGCCGGCTCTCCGGCCGCTTCGACGTCGGCGAATTCCGCCGCGAGCTCGACCGCAAGAACGGCAAGGTGACAGGACGCTATGACGGCTCGGTGCGCGGCCTCGATCCCTATCCGGATTCGAGCAACTCCCGCTTCGGCGATCCCTCGGGCGACGCGCTGCAGGCGCCGTTGACCAGTGCCGCTGTCGACGTGCTGACGCGCAAGCTCAACTGGCGCCCCGACGGCTCCTACGAAGTGCTGAACGGCTCGGTCGAGGGCAATTGGGATTTCGGCCGCGGCATCAACCCGCCGCAATCGGTGTCGGAGCTGCGCCAGATCCTCGCGACCGATGCGAGGCTCAACGTGCTGGTCGGGCACGGCCTGTTCGACCTCGCGACGCCCTATTTCGGCACGAAGCGGGTGCTCGACCAGCTCCCGGCCTTCGTGACCCAGCGCGTGAAATTCGTCGTCTATCCCGGCGGCCACATGTTCTATTCACGCGACGGCTCGCGCCAGGCGTTTCGCAGCGAGGTCGAGGCGCTGATCAGGGAGTAGCGCATGATCCGGAAAAGTGCGTAGCGGTTTTCCCTCGCGACAAACGCGGAACGCGTTTGCGCGTAATCATGCTTCAACTAGGGCGTGTACCCATAAATGAGACGCTTGATCTTGGTCGAACCTGATGTCCGCTTATCCTTCAACAGCGGCACAAAAGCGGACATCGACGAAGGTCGCCGAAGGGCCAAGAGCGGACTCAGTGCATCAGTTCTGTTTCAGGAATTCCAGGAGCGCATTGCTTACGTCTTTGGCGCGCTCTTGCTGAGTCCAATGACCGCAACCTTTCAAGACTATTGTCTCGCGAAGCAAGGGCACGAACTGTTTCAGGCTAGGGATGAGATGGTTCCAATTCGGCGATCTGTAAACCCCGTCTCGATCGCCAACGACATAGAGTGCCGGGACCTGAACCTTTGCGCCAGACCATGGTGCGAGCAGTTCCCAATTCCGATCAATGTTGCGATACCAATTCAAACCTCCTCCAAAGCCGGTGCGCTTGAACTCCTCGACGTAAAATTCGATGTCATTGTCCGTCAGCCACGTCGGCAATGATTGGGTTGTAGGCTTCCCATCAAGCCACCCCCCCTCACTAGGAAGCATTGCGAGCGACGCAGGATCTTCAACCGGCGCATCGCCGGATAGAGCAAACAATGTTGTCCTGATTGCGTTGTGGACGTCTTTTTCGAGTTCTGCCTCGGCAACGCCCGGCGTCTGGAAATACAGTTGATAGAAGCGCTGCTTTTCGGTCCTCGGCATGACGGTGCTTGGTCGGTTGGGACCACGCACCTGAAATGGCACGCTCAAGCCAACGACGGCCCTAAATCGATCCGGTCTGAACAGAGCGCAGCGCCAGGCGACCGGCGCTCCCAAGTCATGTCCGACAACGACTGCCTGATCCGTGCCGATCGCGTCGAGCAATCCGACCATGTCTCCGGTCAAATGCAATAGAGTGTATTGATCGATCGCATCCGGTTTGTCCGTCTGCCCGTAACCACGCATGTCGGGCGCGATGGCGCGATATCCGGCGGCAGCGAGCGCTTCCAATTGGTGCCGCCATGAATACCAGCACTCCGGAAAGCCATGGCAGAGAAGCACGGTGGGGCCGCTCCCTGCTTCGGCCAGGTGCATTCGAATGCCATTTGTCTCGATAAATCGATGCGAGATCGTCATTGCCAACCTCCGCAAGATCATTGATCTGACAGCTAATCAGTCACATTGTGAGCTCCAGCCACAGCCGAAGTGGCTCCGCCGACACCCAGTCGAACGGCGGACCGCCAAAACGACATGCTCTACGAATTTATTTTCGAGCCCGCACCGCGCCTCCGGCGGCATCGGCGCAAGGTCGGCTTCGGGGTCATTCGCGACGGTCTTGCAGAATCTCTTTTCGGTCCAGTCTCCCCCTCAGAGCCGACATGGAGGCAATGGCCGGACTTGGTCGCGAAGGGCCATATCCGGACCCTTGCACGTGCCATTCCGAAGGATGGATGGAAATTCACTGGCTTTCCGCTATTTTGTGTTGAGCCGCAGTTCTGTAGCGGCGATCTCGAAACGAGGTTCGCGATGACCTCCAGGTCCTCGATCAGGCGGCTCGGCGCGCCGCTCGTCGCTTTTTTTCTGACCATCTGGCCGCTGGTTTCTCCGGTACGCGCTATTGCGGACGCTGGAAAGGTTGGCGTGGTGTCCTTTGGCCTGTACGGGGATCAAGGCGTGTTTAGATCCGAGGCGACCGGCGCGGCTCAGGTCGTGGCCGGCCGTTTCGAGACTGGACCGATCAACGTGGAGTACAATTCCAAGAAAGGGGGAAGTGCAACGATCGAAGCCCTGGCCAAGTCGCTACAGATGGCAGCCAACCGCTTGGATGCTGAGAAAGATGTTCTCTTTTTGATTCTCACCTCGCATGGCTCTCCTGATGGCCTTGCAATCAAGGCGGGGCGGCTCACAGAAACGCTCACACCATCTCGTCTCCGCGACATGCTCGCGAAGACAGGTGTGCGACACAAGGTGGTGGTCATCTCGGCTTGTTATTCCGGGGTTTTTATCCCGCACCTGGCGACTCCCGATGTGCTGGTCATCACCGCGGCCGATGACAAGCATCCGTCGTTCGGCTGCCAGGACAAGGCCAAGTGGACCTATTTTGGCGACGCTTTTTTCAACGTCGCGCTCCGGAAAGCCGTCAGCCTGAAGGATGCGTTTCTCGATGCGCGCTCACTCGTCCGGAAGCGAGAATTGCGGGAACATTTCGAGCCGTCGAATCCGCTCATGGCGGGCGGTGCAGACGTGCTGCCATTGCTTGTCGGACATCCTTGAACAACCGGCCGCGAGCGCAGAGGCTATTGCTGTTGCTCGCGGGCGCATCGCCGTTTCCGGTCACCCACGCCGGCCATAAGTGTCCGTGCATTCTTAGACTTACGGTGTGGATGGGCGGACATGAGCCTGCTACGCTGACTCCGTTCGGGAAGCGGAGGGAAGGAAAATGGTTACACGAGCCAAAGCATGTCTCGGTGTAGCAGTGTTCGTTGCATACCTTTCCACCAACGCCGCGACCTTGGCGGGAGAATTGGTCAGGTTCGAAAGTGCTCCCGTTCACGTCGGCCAACTCCAGCAGCGCCTGGCGCGCGAACGTGGCGAAACGCCGAAAGCAGCGTCTGAAACGATTGAGGGTTACCTGTCGAAACCTGAGGGCGACGGCCCATTTTCCGCCATTGTGTATCTCCACGGATGCGATGGACTTTCGGAAGACGCCCGAACGTACAACGCGCGGGGCTATGTGTCGCTTATGCTGGATAGCTTTGCGACCCGTGGCATCAAGAACGCCTGCACCCAGGTGACGCCGGGCCTGCTGCTTACCCGCCAAGGTGATGCTTTAGGCGCGCTATCCTATCTTTCCAATCTTCCCTTCGTCGATTCTCAACGTATCGCGGTTATTGGATATTCGCAGGGTGCAATGGTTGCGCTGCAGTTGGCGTCGAACCATCAGGCGGAAATCTTTGACGTCCCCCGGGATCGAAAGTTCAAGGCCGCCGTGGCCTACTACCCGCTTTGCGGCGTTGCCTCCGAGGAACTCATCGTTCCTGCATTGATCATGATCGGCGAACTCGACGACTGGACGCCCGCGACGGACTGCGAGCGTTGGATGAAGCGGCGGGCCGACAGGGGAGCACCCGTAAAATTGATCGTCTATCCCGGTGCCTATCACGCCTTTAATTCCCCCGCCTTCGCCGATGGCAGGGAATATCTCGGACATTGGCTCAAATATGATCCCACCGCGGCCGCCCAGTCAGTCCAGGAGATGCGGAGTTTCCTCGCTGCTCAATTTTCCCATTGAGTGAGACGGCGAAGCGAGTGCGCGGCATCGGCATCACGCATCGTCCGCTTTGGGTCTGGGCTGTGTGAAAACGCGAAGACGTTCAATCGCGGTAGAACAAGGTATTCGTCCAAGACCACTTTAGCCGCTCAACGCGCAAGCGAATTCAACTTAGAGGTCGACCTGAAGAACATCATTCTTCGTCGCGTTTTGATTTTTGAGTTTTCACACAGCCAGGGTCACAAGCAGACTTTGCTGGTTTGATCTATCGAGGTCGGCTCATCACGGGAGAGCGGACATTGATGCGGCATCAGTGCTAGCCGGCTAAGGACCAACAACGGAAGAAGCTCTGCAAGAGGTGATCGTCGGACATTGATTGGAACATCAATCCGCATCTACGCGCTAGTCGCGCGCGGGCACCGGCTTCCGCGTGATGGTCGCCGCCGGAAGCGGCGTGAAATCCGGGTTCTGGTCGTTGCCGACCCGTATGCCGGAATAGGCGACGAGCCCGTCAGCGGTGGCGACCGCGTCGCCCGAGCGTAACGAGCCGTCCATCGCGAGATCGACCGATGCAAGACCGGCGGGGCTTTGGCCGTTGCAAGTGCAATCGGCGCGTAGCGCCTTCCGATAGGCGAAGGCGTTTTCGCTATCGGCGTAGCGTTCGCCGGTTGCGGCATACGCTCTGTCGATACTGGAGCCGAAGAAAACTTTGGTCGGGCTTGCCGGACAGAAGGCCTGACACATCTGCGCCGGCGAGGCCGCGCCGCGCATCAGCGGAAAATATTTGCCGTCGCAACTGCGCACGCAGAAGGCAGGTCCCGCGCTTACGACCGGCCGCGGCGGTGGTGATCGCGGATCAAAAGTCGAGGTCTGCTGCTGTTGCTTCTGGCCGCCACCGAAAAGGAAATCAAGCAAGCCTTCGGCCGCGCTCATTTCGGGCGTCAGCGCCACGGGGCCGACGATGGCGACAGCAACAAGCATGCGGCGCAGCTTACGCTGAAAGCACAATTCGGTACGCATCGCTTGCTCCACCGGACGCAACGAACTCTCTTCAGCACAAGGGCGCTTGCGGCAATCTTGGATACGAAACGCGCTCTAAGCTGGGCGGTGAAGGGGAAAGAAATAGGCGAGTGGGCAGGTAAGCGCCACATTTCGGCCGTTGTGGGACGCCGTCGAAGCCGTGATCCCCCGGAGTTCGTGCCGCGTTGAAACCGGCCGAAGTCCGGTTCGGGGTCACTAGCGGTAATGCTCTAGCCGATCAGACCATTCCGCTCAGCGATCAGAAGCCGACATCGCCCTTATAAGTACACGCCCTGGATGGGCCGCCGCTTGCGTGGCTTGTATCGCCGCGCGATCTCGCGGGCCACGACGCTCGCGGGCTTCACATTGGCGCCGGCGAGCCAGATGTCGCTCACCTTGCCGCGCTTGTTGCGGATGCGGCGCACCGGCTCGCCATGGCTGGAATAGCCGGCAGCCCAGGCGAGCTTGCCGGTATCGCGGCCGGTGACCTCGATCTCGGCGGCATCCATGAACGGGTTGTTGAACTGCGGATTGGCGACCAGCACGCGGTTGCCCATCGGCACGAGGTCGCTTGCGCCCCAGACCGTCCACCAACGTCCGGTCCAGTCGCGCACGCGGCGGTCGGGTGCGCCGCGCGTCTTGAAGACACGCAGGATCTGCATCGCTCCGTCCATCCAGAACGGCGCCGCGCCATCGATGGAGTTGCTGAGGATGCTGATCGCGAGCTCGCATCCGGGGATGGAGCAGGTCCTGGAGATGTAGCCCTGGAAACCGCCACCATGGCCGAACCAGTCCCAGCCGTCGGTCTTGCCGGCGTTGACGCCGAGACCGTAATAGGCCTCGAAGCTCTGCGGTACGCGCCAGTGCTGCCGCGTCATCTCGCGGCGGCTCGCGACCGACAGCACGCTCTTCCTGGCATTGGGCGCAAGCTGCTGGAAGAAGCGGGCGGTGTCGGCGGCAGTCGCGACGAAGCCCGCGGCGGAGGCCATCGCATGCGCGGGATTGTCGCCGGGGATGACGCAGCGTTCGCCCAGCGGCACCTTGCGCGTGTGGCCGCGCGCGAACGATGCGCCCTTGGGAAGCGGCGCGTCAGGCTCGGTCTCGCGCAAACCTGCGGGTGCGATGATCTCGCGCTTGATCCAGACGGGGTAGGGCTCCTTCGTCACGGCTTCGATGACGAGACCGAGCAGGCCGAAGCCGTGATTGGAATATTTGAAGCGGGTGCCTGATTCGATCGCGGTCGGCAGCTTCAAGTCCGCCAGCAGCTCCTTCGCGTTGAGATAGGGGCGGCTGTCGATGAACTGGCCGGAATCGGCGCCGTCGCGCGTCAGCCCCGCGCTGTGCGAGAGCACCTGCGCTATCTTCGTCTCGGCGACGCGCGGATGAAGGCCGCCGACATGGTCGCCGATGGGGTCGTCGAGCCCAAGCTTGCGCTGCTCGCGCAGCTTCATGATGCCGGCCGAGGTAAAACTCTTCGAGTGCGAGGCGATGCGGAAGCGGTGACGCGGGGTGAGCTTCTCGCCGGTGTCGAGATTGGCAAGGCCGAATGCGTGCTCGGCGACGATTTCGCCGCGATGGGCGAATGCGACGATGACGCCGGGTTGCTGGATTGTCGTCTGCTGAAATTCGATCCAGGAGCTGATGTAGTCGATCGCGGATCGCAGCCACGTGTCCATTGCGCACCAATTTGCGAGGGGAGGATGGTGCGGAAGGCTAGCCGAGAAAGCGGAACGGGCACAACCGAAAGGTTGTGCCCGTTCGCGAGGTCGAAGATGCTGTCGTCTTCAGTAGAAGATGCTGTCGTCTTCAGTAGACGAGCGTCGCGCCGGTCGGCTTGTCGAGCGCTGCGGCGAGCGAGCGATATTCGGAGCTGTCGGTGCCGGCGAGCGAGGCGATCTTGTTCAGATGATACTGCGCCTGTTCGCGGTTGCCCTGCTCGAGCTGCCAGAGGCCGTAATACTGCCAGGTGCGGACGTGGTTCGGATCGTCCTTCAGCGCCAGCTCGTAATAGATCTTGGACGACTGATAGTCGCCGAGCTTGCGATAGGAATAGCCGATCAGATTGGCGACGTCGGCGACGTCATCACGCTTGAGCGACTTCAGCTGGCCGATCGCGCCGGTGTAGTCGTGGTTGTCATAGATCGTGGTGTAAGCGGTGCGATAGGCCGCGAGGAATTTGGGATCGCTGACGGAGGAGCTCTTCTTCTTGCCCTTCTTGGACGAGGAGTCCGACTTCGGCGGCGAGGAGGGCTCGTCGCTGCCGGCGGCATAGGCGCTGGACAGCACCGGCGCTGCCGCCAGCGACATGGCGACGAGTCCCGGCACAACAAGCATTGAGAGTTTGCGCATCTAGTTTCTCCCGTATGGAACGTGGCGATCCTACACGATTGCCCGAAGACCGGAACACCCAGGGGGCGAAAACATTCCCGCTTCGCACGATCTAATCGCCCCGGGGCAGATGACAAACTTGTCATCCAGATGAACGGAAGCCTGCAATCGGCTTCAGACTGGGTTCAGTGCGTGGCGCCTAGGCTCCCACCTACGATCGAAGGGTTGGCGAGAGGGCGCCGCCTCAAGATCCTTCCAAGAGGAGACAGCACCATGTTGAAGTCCATTTCCGCAGCCTTGCTCGCAGCTTCCGTGATCGCAGCCCCGGCCTTCGCCACGGATGCGGCAAAGACCACCACGACAGCACCGGTCATCAAGGCGGACCAGAGCCAGACCAAGGCGTCGACCACCGCCGCGAAACCCGAGGCTGGCGTCAAGGCCGATGCCAAGGCTTCCGATCTCAAGGCTTCCGGTGCCAAGGCTTCCGAAGTGAAGGCTTCGGACGTCAAGGCTGGCGACGTCAAGGCGGATGCCAAGGCCGACACCAAGTCGAAGTCGATGAATGCCAACGCCGCGGTCACGCCCGACGAGCACAAGATCGTGCGCACCCATCGCCATCACCACAAGCATCTGTCGGCCAAGAAGTCGCTGAAGGCGCAGCCGGACGTGACCAAGCCGGCGACCATCGAGAAGCGCAGCTAACGACTGATCCCGCGCGGCGGCATCCCTGGCATTGCCCCGTTGCCGCGCGGACTTCAGGCCCGTCCCGCCGTTCCGGCGCCTTGCGCGAAAGTGCAACGCATCGGCGGCGGGCCGGTGCGTTGAGCAAGCGAATTCCCTTCGTGCAACCTTGGGGCTAGAACGTTGTCCGGGTCTGTTCGAGCGGAGAGCGTAAGCGGTGGGGCGATTGGCGAAACCTGCGGTGAGCCTGGCATTGATCTTGGCATTGCCGCTGATGCTCGCGGCATGTTTCGGCAGCGACGGTGACCGTCCATCCCTGATGGAGGGGAGCCAGGCCGGAGGGCCGCAGCCCTTTCCCGACAATTTCCGCAGCGAGACCGTCGCCTTGATGCGCAGCTATCTCAACAACCCGGTCGGCGTGCGCGAGGCGAGCATGGCCGATCCGGTGCAGCGCGAGGTCGGCGGCCGGCAGTTCTACGTCGGCTGCCTGCACTTCACGCCACGCGAGACCGACGGCAGCTACAAGGCCATGCGCGAGCGCGCCGTGATCTTCGTGAACGGCCGGGCGGACCGGGTCGTGGACCGCGCCAACGAGCTCTGCGCCGGTGCGGTTTACGCACCCTTTCCGGAACTGGAAAAGATGACGCGGTAGCGCAAAGCCCGCCTTCATCGGCTGGTGCTAGACAGGGGCGCTGGATCACATTTCGGCGAGCTTTGAACGGGGCCGGTTTGCCTCGCGACAGATCGTTATGGCCAGCCTTGCGCTGACGACGAAAACAGCCGGTGCAAGGCGACGTGACGGAACAAAATCGCGTGGTTGCCACCCCGTCACAGTCACGAACGATCAACGTTCCGGCATCGCCGCCAAGCAACCAAATTCACGCCACGTTGTTTGCTGAGGGTCGATTTTGAAAGAACGGGGATGAGCATGAAGAGGATTTTGCTCGGTGCAGCAGCTCTGCTTGCGCTGGCCGCACCGGCGGCCGCAGCGGACATGCAGGCGCGCACCTACACCAAGGCGCCGGTCTATACGCCGCCGCAGGCGATCTACAACTGGACCGGTTTCTACATCGGCGGCCATGTCGGTGGCGCCTTCGCCGGCGACAGCAGCTTCCAGTCGAGCGACGCGCGCTTCCTGGGCGGCGTGCAGGGCGGTTTCGATTACCAGTTCGCGCCCAATTGGGTGGTGGGTATCGAGGCCCAGTATTCCTGGCTGCCGACCAACAACAACGGCGCTACGTTCCCGCTGGGGACGCAGGTGACCTCCAACACGGACCAGCTCGGCTCGGTGACCGGCCGCGTCGGCTATACCTGGGGCCCGGCGCTGGTTTACGCCAAGGGCGGTTACGCCTGGCGCAATGGCGGCCTTGGCGTCAACGTTGCCGGCGTCGCGCAGCCCTTTACCGCGACCGGCAACAACAAGGACGGCTATACCGTCGGCGCCGGCCTCGAATACATGTTTGCCCCGAACTGGTCGGCCAAGGCCGAGTACCAGTATTACAACTTCGGCAGCACGACCTTGACCTCCGGCCCGGCCGACATCGTCGGCGTCCGGGGCCGGGAGGACGAGCATACCGTCAAGGTCGGTGTGAACTATCGCTTCGGCTGGGGCGGCCCGCCGGCCTCGCGCTACTGACCCGCCAGAGCGACCCGAGATCTGAAAAAGGCCGGCTCACGCCGGCCTTTCGTTTGCCGGCCTCCAGGTTCGCAGGCGCTTGTTTGCGTTGCGTGAACCATCTGGCGCGTCATTTGCAAGCAAACGTTCGGCACGTGGCTTTCTCACGCGTGTCATGGGGCTGGCGTAAAGCAAAAATAATTTTTGCGACTTACGGAACTCGCGCTCCGGAAGGCGTTATATGAGAATTACCGGGCTGGTGGGACGACGGACATGCGTATCTTTGTGTCGGCTGCAGTGATCTCCTGCTTCTTTTCCCTGCCGTGCGCTGCACAGACAATCCTCAAGTCCGAGCCTCTGATGCTGGCACCCTATGAGGTCGCCTTCGTCAAGGACGCCTCCTGTCCGTCCGGCAAGGTGCTGAAGGTCACCGGCGCGATCCGTGGGCTGCACCGCCGCAAGGCCTGTGTGGTGCTGGCCGGCGAGCAGGCCTCGCTGGCGATCGCGACGCCCTGAGCGCATTCCGACCTTCGGCCTGATCTCAAGAACTCAGCTCGAGCTCTAACCGCGACTGCCGCTCGGCCTCCGCCTTGTTCTCGGCGGGGTCTTCGCCTTGGGCGGGCCGGCAGGGTTTGATCTCGTAATCATTGTCCAGCACCCGGCGCGGTCCGTGCCGGTCATCGTCGGCCGCCACATCAACGACGAGGCCGCTCCGCTGCGCGAGCTTCCAGACGTCGGCGTCGCTTGGGTAGGCCTTGCTGATCTGGGCGTCGTTGCAGAACAGGGCGTAGGGCATGCTTCCCGCTCCAGGAAAGCGCGTTAACGATTCGAGGGCGCAAGCGGTTCCGGGGTGATCACGGACCCGTGATCTGGCGCTCAGGTCTGACCGGTCCCTGAGTCCTTAACGAGTCCTGAATCCCCAAAAAAAGAAACCTTGGGACTCGTTTGCCGGAATCAGCGGATGTTTTCGGCCATGACGACCGACCTCAAGACCTGCTGCGGGCACATGCTGTTGCCACTGACGCTGGGATTGCTCAGCGCCTGTGCGGCCAATCTCTGGTTGGTTTGGTCCTGGCTGTAGGGGGCCCTGACCGGCCGCCGGCCCTAGTCTTCGGCTCGCGGCCGGAGGGAGGGGTCCCGAATGGCGGCGCGGAGCCTGGTCAGGGTGGCCGCGCAATATTCCTCCCGCTCGCGCTCGAACCGCTCCTGGTGCTTTCGGAAATTGGCGATGCGAGCCTGCATCTCGGAGCGGAAATCGCCGCCGGTCCGGGGTGGCGCGACCATGACGGGCGGGGGCGGTGCGGGCGCTGGCGGCGGCTCGATCTCGACTGTGAAGGTCTCGACCGCGACAGTCTTGACCGCGACGGTTTCCACCCACACCGCCGGGGCAGCCGTCGGGACGGTTTCCGGCGGATGGAGGTCATCCTTCTTGCCGGTTACCGATTGAACGAAGGCCAGTGTCTGCGCGATCAGTGCGTCGCGCTCTCTGATCCACTTCATGGGACACCCCTGCTGGAGCCATTCCACCAAAGCTCGCGGGGCGAATCAAGGAGGTATCCTGCAAGGGATTGCATATTTTTCCCGGTCGCCCGACAGTGGGCGGATGGATGCCGGAAAAGAACGCTCGGACGAGACGGACGGCTTGAGGCTCGTTCGCGCCTTCCTGTTGCTGCCGCGTGAGAAGCGGGCGGAAGTGATCGCCTTCGTCGAGGCGCTGGTGCGTGCTCAAGCCCAGCCCGCAGAAGGTGAGAGCACTTCCCCGACGTGAGCGCTATCGCTCGCGCGGCGTGACGTTGGGCACGAAAGGCGCGCCGACCACACGGACCGCCGCCGGGGCTGCGGCCTCGACGGGCCTGCTGTCGGCGACCTGATTCTTCGGCGCCTCTCCAAAGACGGGCTCGACGATTGCGATCGTGCCGGCCACCACGGCGCAGCAAAGCGTCACCGCGCCGAGCAGAAACATGTTTCGATTTTCTTCTCTGATCCGCATGGGCCGAGAACGACCGGGGCAGCCCAATGGTTCCGCGTCGACGAAAGCCGCCCAACCGCCGTCAAAACCATCAAAGCTTACGTGAAGCTTACGCGCGGACTCGAAAAGGTTAGCTTTCCGTATGTTTACGAGCGTCAATTGGTATCAAATTTTAACGTCCGCCGGTTCCAATGGCCCTACTGGAGAAACTGCTTCGGTCAATGGTGACCGGAAAATCATTGGGCGGCTGAGATGAGCTTTTTGAACAATTTGAAGATCGTATGGAAGGTCGCGCTGATCGTGGCCGTGATGGGATGCGCGATGATCGCCGTCGCGACCTTCGGCACGCGCGAACTTTCTGCGACCGTCGACGGGTTCAGCGAGCTTGCCGCCTCGCAATCCTCCGCTCTCAATCTCACGCGCGCCCAGCGCCGCGCCGAGACTTATCATGCCGCGCTCTATGCGGTCTTCACCGAGGCGACCGAGGCCGGCAACGCTGCTCGTCTCAAGACCGCCAACCAGAACCGCGACGAAATCCGCCAATATCTGGACGCGGCCGAGCAGGATGATCCGTCGCGCACGACCCAGATCAGGAGCCTCGGAGACCAGTTGAAAGCGGTGTTCGCAAGCTGCGATCCAGTGCTGAAGGCAGGCTCGCAGGCGAGCAGCACGGAAGAGAATGCCAAGGCCGCTGACCGCGCCCACAAGGAGTGCGATCCGGTGATGGACGCGGCTCTGGCGCGCATCGCCCAGTTTGTGACCGAGACGGCTCAGCTCGTCAACAAGCGCAAGGAAGCCATCAACCGCGACGCGAGGTCGGCGACCTGGACCGTGATCGGCGTCAGCGCCGGCGGCCTGCTGGTCGGCATCGCGATTGCGCTGTTCATCGGCCTCAAGGCGATGTCGCAGCCGATCGCGCGGCTGAAGCTCGCCATGGAGGGTCTTGCCCGCAACGATCTCAAGATCGACGTGCCGGAGAAGGACCGCCTCGACGAGATCGGCGACATGGCCAAGACGGTCGAGATCTTCAAGACCAACGGCCTCGAGGTCGAGCGCCTCAAGGCGGCGCAGGCAGAGGCCGAGAAGCAGGCTGCCGAGCTGCGCAAGCGCGACATGGTCAACCTCGCCGACGGCTTTGAACGCGCGGTGGGCGAGATCATCGAAACAGTCGGATCGGCCTCCACCGAGCTCGAGGCCTCGTCCTCGACCCTTGCCACCACCGCACAGCGCGCCCAGGAGCTGACCTCGGTCGTCGTGATGGCGTCGGGCGAAGCCTCCGGCAACGTGCAGTCGGTTGCGACCGCGACCGAAGAGCTGTCGTCCTCGGTCAACGAGATCAGCCGGCAGGTGCAGGAATCCGCGCGCATGGCGGGCGAAGCCGTCACCCAGGCCCGCACCACGACCGAGCGCGTCAGTGAGCTCTCGGTCGCGGCGACGCGCATCGGCGACGTCGTCGAGCTGATCAACACCATTGCCGGCCAGACCAATCTTCTGGCGCTGAACGCCACGATCGAGGCGGCGCGCGCAGGCGAAGCCGGCCGCGGCTTCGCGGTGGTGGCGTCCGAGGTGAAGACGCTGGCCGAGCAGACCGCCAAGGCCACCGGCGAGATCAGCCAGCAGATTTCCGGCATCCAGTCCGCGACCCAGGAATCGGTGAACGCGATCCGTGACATCTCCGCGACGATCGAGCGGCTCTCGGAAGTGTCGTCGACCATCGCCGCCGCCGTCGAGGAGCAGGGCGCCGCGACCCAGGAGATTTCGCGCAACGTGCAGCAGGCCGCTCATGGCACCCAGCAGGTTTCCTCGAACATCACCGACGTGCAGCGCGGTGCGGCCGAGACCGGCTCGGCTTCCTCGCAGGTGCTCTCGACCGCCAAGATGCTGGCGACCGACAGCAACCGCCTGAAGGACGAAGTCGGAAAATTCCTGCGCACGGTGCGCGCCGCCTGAGCCGTCGCGGCGGCTTTCGTCCGCCGCGTTGGCAGCGCCTGCTACAGCAGGAACGCAAGCACCACGACGAACAGCACGGCCGTCATGATGACGGCCGTTGCCGCACCAGCGACCATTCTGGCCTTCTCTTTCGCTGAAGTCGTGCGCATCGGACGCGCATGCTACCTGATGTTGAACTCTGATCCAATCCGTGGTCAGTAGCGGTCCCCGCGATGTGCGCGGCCAACATCCATTTCACAAGGCCACCCCATGAACGAGGATGTCAGCGACGACTGGGCCGCGTCTGCGGCCGCCTGGATCGTCGAGCAGGGCAACGACGGCGACTATGGCCGCCGCTTCGTGCTGGATGCGCCGATGCGCGAGCGCATCGAAGGGCGCGGCTTCCGCAATGCGCTGGATGTCGGCTGCGGGGAGGGGCGCTTCTGCCGCATCATGCAGCGTGCCGGCATCCGCACCACCGGCATTGACCCGACCGAGGCGCTGCTCGCGCGCGCGAGGGAGCTGGACCCGGATGGCGACTATCGGCTCGGCCGTGCGGAGACGCTCGAGGCCGATGCGGATTTCGATCTCGTCGTCAGCTATCTCAGCCTGATCGACATGCCGCATCTCGGCGCAGCGATCGCAAAAATGGTGGCGGCGCTGCGGCCGGGCGGCACGCTGCTGATCGCCAATCTGACCAGCTTCAATACCGCCGGTCAGCCGACCGGCTGGACGCGCGACGGCGAGGGCGTCCTGCGCTTCGCCATCGATCACTACATGGACGAGCGGCCGATCTGGGTGAGCTGGCGCGGTATCCGGATTCAGAACTGGCATCGTCCGCTCAGCACCTACATGACGCTGCTGCTGGATCAGGGCCTCCAGTTGCGACTGTTCGTCGAGCCGAGGCCCGCAGGCGGCGACCCCGACAGGAACGCCCTTCATCTGCGGGTGCCATATTTCCACATCATGGAATGGCAGAAGCCGGCTTGAGCCGGTCCGGTCAGACCGCCAGTTTGGCCTGGAAGAACCGTGTGACGCGATCGATTGCATCTGGCGTCATCGGGTCGGTGTCGGAGAAGTCAAACCCGTGAGCCCTGCCCGGATAGGGCACGAATTCGGCCTCGGCACCGGCGGCCTTGCCGAGTTCGACGAGCTCACGTCCTTTGGCGATCGGCACGTTTCGGTCCTCCTCGCCATGTAGTACGATGAGCGGTGGCAAATGCTTGACCTTGGTGGCCATGGCCTCGGGCATGCCTCCGTAGAGCACTGCGACAGCTGTAATGCGGGTGTCGCGCGCGGCGGCCTCGGCGGCGATGTAGCTGCCCAGCGAGAAGCCGAGCAGGCCGATGCGTCCCGAGCTGTCGGTCCGGCCGAGCACAGCCGTCACGGTGGCGGCGACCGTATCGGCCCAGTCGTCGAACCGCCTCGTCTCATAGGCCTCGCGGATCTCATGCGAGGTGGATGTCAACGCAGCCATGTCGGCCGACGTCATGTAGCGGAGAAAATAGGTGTCGATGCCTCGCGCCGTCAGCGCATCGGCATAGCGCTCATAGGCGCGGGCTCTGAGCTCGATGCCGCGGGCGCCGTGTAGCGCGATTACGGCGGGGCGCCTCTCCGATCCGGCCGCCGCATAACGCGACACGGAGAGGCTGTCGCGGCCGGAGGTAACGTTGAACTCTTCGCCGGGAGCGCAGCGTGCGGCAATGGGTGACAGCAGAGCGGCGAGGCCGCCCAGGGCCATTCGTCGGGTGATCATCAACGAACTCGCTTGCGAGAGATTCTGGATTGAACGCCTCGCCCGTATAGTATGCTTGCGACGGAATCTTGACGCGAGTCCCCGCTTGATGATCGCCAATCGTCCCCCTGTGCTCGCCCATGAGCGCTTCGTCGCCGACCGCGAGAATTTTGCCGGCCTCGATCTCGCCGCTCGCTTCGAGCGAATCGAGCGGACCAACCTCTGGGGAGCTACGACCTCGGTGTCGGGCCTCGGCTCTGAGGATCGCGCCACTGCAGCGATCCGCGAAGTACTGCCCGGCCTGTTGCAGCAGCTCGGCGCGCGCTCGCTGCTCGATGCGCCCTGCGGAGATGCGGGCTGGATCGGCCGCATGAAGCTCGAGATCGGCTACACCGGCATCGATATCGTGCCGTCGCTGATCGCGGCCAACAGCGAGCGCGTGGCCCGCGGTGAACTCGCCGGTCGCTTCCACGTCGCGGACATCACGCGCGATGCGCTGCCGAGCGCCGACGTCATTCTCTGCCGCGATTGTCTGGTGCATCTGAGCTTCGACAATATCGCCCGCGCCGTCACCAATTTTCGCGCCAGCGGCGCGCGCTTCCTGCTGGTCACGACGTTTCCCGAATGGGACGACAACCGCGATTGCGAGGACGGCGACTGGCGGGCGCTGAATATGGAGAAGGCGCCGTTCGGCTGGCCGGCGCCGCGCGCGCTGATCAACGAGCGCTGCGAGGAGGGCGGTGGCGGCTGGCACGACAAGAGCATTGGGCTGTGGCAGCTCGACGAGCTGCCGGAACGGCTGGTCCAGACGACCACCTGAACGGCGAGATTTTCTTCGTCAGTCAAAACAGGCATGCGGGCTCCGGCTTCAGCGCGTTGAGATACGGAGCCGGAGGTGCGCGGGTCTGCCGAAGGAGTACGTTCGTTCAGCCGAGAGCGGCGGCAAGGTCCGTTCCTATTTCTGCTCCGATTGCGGTTCGACGGTGTATTGGAAAGCCGACAACCTGCCGTCGATGCTTGGCGTTGCCGTCGGCACTATTGCGGACCCGGATTTCCCCGCGCCCATCAAGTCGGTGTTCGAGCGGTCGAAACATGCCTGGGTCGCGATCGACGGCACCGGCGTCGAGCATCTGCAGCACGGCAGTATGCAGAAGAGTTCGGGCTGAGTGACGGGCATGGCGTGCTGGTGCCGGCTGAGGGGATTGAACCCCCGACCTTCGGTTTACAAAACCGCTGCTCTACCGCTGAGCTAAGCCGGCGACGCTGGAATGCGGGCAGGGCCGGCATGCGCCGGGCTGTCCGCCCGCGCGCCGCAATATCAGACTTGATCGGAAAGTGCCAGAACCCGCGCGGGGCGTTTCGCCGGCATGAAACAGGCGGCCCGGAGGGCCGCCTGAAACCTTTCAGCCTGATCGAAGAGGGCCTTACTGGCAGATGTGCCGGCGGCCGTCCTCGCCCTTGATCCAGGTGCCGGGCCTGCAAACGATGCCGTTACGGGCGGCATAGGTATCCCAATTCCCATACCAGCCCATTTCGCCGCGGTCATAGCTGCCGTTGTAGCTGCTGGAAGCGTATGCATTGCCCCAGCCTTGGAACGGCGCGGAGGCGACGGCTGCCGCGGTACCGACGGCAGCACCAGCGACGGCGCCCGCTGTATCGACCGGCCAGAAGCCGCTGTTCGCCCTGTTCGGCTCATTGTAGCGGGCTGCTCGCCGATATTGTCGCTGTTGGCGGCTGGTGGCGTAGGGGCTGCCGGCTCCGGCGTTCAGGCAATTTTCGCTTGGGAACATGGATTCACACGCCGCAGGATTGGTGATGGAAGCTTGACCCAATGCGGGGCTCGCCAACGCGGACGCAGCGAGCGCAGCCGCGCCGATCAATTTCAGGCTCGTCATGGTCTCTACTCCATGTGGTTGGGATCGTGGCTAAGTGCGGCACTCCAGAGTCGTTCCGTGGTTTTCGTGCAAGCGGGGTCACATCGACGTGAGCCCGTCCAGGATGTGCAGTTCGTGCCACGCAACCCCGCGCGCTTCCGGCACACGCGCGCATTCTCATCCCGTTAACGCTTCGCTAGCGCGCCTTGCGGCATTTGAGCCGCTCTCGACCCTTGCGCGTTAGGCTTACCGGAAATTGGCGAGCTGGCCTTAACCCTCTCTGTGGCGCAATCGGTTAGGTTGTCTGCGGATAAACGGGATTTCTCATGCGCGCCGTGGCACTTGCTGCCCTCTTGATCGGACTGCCTGCGACGGCGTTGGCCGGCGGCGGCTTCGATATCGTCGTGCCCGGCCGTCCCGGCGTGCCCATCATCATCAATGGCATCGACGCGTCCTATAGCGTCGTCGAGGGCGTCTGGGGCCTCGGCAAGAACGTCCAGGTGCAGCCGACCATTTATGGCGGACGCTATATCGCCGAGCGGCAGCCCGATGATGTCGGCCATTATTATCCGACGCTGGGCCTGCGGCCCGGCTACGGCCGGCTCGAGGTCGAGCCGCCCGCGAACCGCAAATTGCCCAAGCCCGCCGAGAGCTATCACCAGAGCTGGGGCGCATCGTCCGCACCGCTGCCGGTGCAGATGGACCCGCCCGTCGATCCGCCGCCGGTGATCTACGCGCCCGAGATCAATGACCGGCCGCGCCGGCCCCGGCCGCGTCCGCATGTCGAATTGCCCGGCAAACCGCCGGGTTGAGAAACGTCAAAAATCCAACAAACGGAAATCAACAGGAGAGAGTAATGCGTCAAATGATTTCGGGACTGGTCGCGGCGGCAGCCGTGATGTTCGCTGCCACCGCGCCGGCCTCGGCGTGCGGCTTCACCTCGTGCGCTCCGGTCGCGCCGGTCTTCTCCGGCTGCAACACCGGTTGCGGCGGCTATGGTTACGGCTATGGCGCCTATGAGCGTCTCGCCGAGCCGACCACGCAATATTACTACGTCAACCAGGGCCCGACCTACACCGGCCCGGGCGCCTTCGCGCCGTATCCGACCTATCGTGAGGACGCGGTCGTTGCCCCCGCCAACTACGGCTACGGTTATGGCTATCGCGCCGCCGCCGTCGAAGCGCCAGCCGCTTATCCCTATCGCCGCCCGTACTACCGTCCGTATCGCTACGGCTATGGCCCCCGTTACGGCTATCTGCCGCGCACGCATTACGGCTACGGCCCGCGCTATGGCTACGCGCACCGTCACGCGCCGTACTATTACGGCGGCCACCGCGTGCTGCGCCGCTATTACTGATCTCTGATCGGTTGAGCTGACGAGACGCCTGTCCGCGCGATGCGGGCAGGCGTTTTGCTTTTCACCTCGCCCCGCTTGCGGGGAGAGGTCGGATTGCATCGAAGATGCAATCCGGGTGAGGGGGGCTCTCCGCGAGTCCAGCTGTCACCGTGATTGCGGAAGCAGCCCCTCACCCCAGCGCGAGCGTAGCTCGTCGCGGCCCCGCAAGAGCGGGGCGAGGGAGCGCACCTGCTTCGCGGCCGATCTACCGTTTCATCAAGCCGAGGCGGCTAGCGCCGACATAGAGCGAGAGCACGGCGGCGTTCGAGACGTTGAGGCTCTTGATCTCGCCGGGCATGTCGAGCCGCGCCACGACGCTGCAGGTCTCGCGCGTCAATTGCCGCAGGCCCTTGCCTTCGGCGCCCAGCACCAGCGCGAGCGGCTCGCGCAGCGTGACGTCGGAGAGGTCCTCGCTGCCTTCGCTGTCCAGCCCAACCGTCTGGAAGCCGCGCTCGTTCAGCGCGGTGAGCGCACGGGCCAGGTTTTGCACAGTGATAACAGGCACCAGTTCCAGCGCGCCGGAGGCGGCCTTGGCCAGCACGCCGGTCGCCTCGGGACTGTGGCGCGCGGTGGTGACGATCGCCTTCACCGCGAATGCGGCGGCGGAGCGCAGGATGGCGCCGACATTGTGCGGATCGGTGATCTGGTCGAGCACCAGCACCATGCCTTCCTGCTTCAAGGTCTCGATGTCCGGCGAGGGCAGGGGATCGGCTTCGGCCAGCAGGCCCTGATGCACGGCGTCGGGCGAGAGCAGGCGGTCGATCTCCTGGGGCCGCACGATCTCGGGGGTGACGCCGGTCTCGATGTTTTCCTCAGCAAGGCGCCTTGCGGCGTTCTCGGTCAGCGTCAGCTTGCGGATCCGGCGCTGCGGGTTGGCGAGCGCCATCGTGACGGTGTGCCAGCCATAGAGGATGACGGGTCCGTCGGGTCCCGAATCGCGGTCGCGCCAGGCCGGCCGGCCGGTTGATTTCCCGGGCCTGTTGAAGGGCTTAGCCCCGCCGCGGGGGCCCCTCGGGGCGAATTTTTTGTCCTTCATGGGCTCGCTTGTGTCACGGGTGCCGGAATATGGCAATTTGGGTGCCTTCGAAGGCGATTTTAGCTGTTCGCCTCGGTTGACTTTGCCCCACCGCTTCGCCCATAAACGCGCCCGGTCGCGCCCCGATCCGGGTTGTCGCGGCCTTCACGTTCCATGGCCGTCTTCGGTCCGCCGGCAAGGTCCGGCCCGATTGTGCTGCCGTCGAGCGGGGGAGTGTCCCGAGTGGCAAAGGGAGCTGACTGTAAATCAGCCGCCTCATGGCTTCGCAGGTTCGAGTCCTGCCTCCCCCACCAGCCTTCGCTCGCTTCGCGAGCTACGGCTGGGCAAGCCAGCCCAAATCACCGTCACGCGAAGCTAACGAAGGCTGCCGCCCCGTAGCCTGAAGGGCGCGAGGCGGGCTGTCGCGAGGCGCTACCCCATCATCTCCCGCACCAGCGGAACCACCTTGCGTCCATAGAGCTCGATGCTCGTCATCAGCTTCTCGTGCGGCAGCGGCCCGGCCGAATATTTCAGCTGGAAGCGCGAGATGCCGAGCGCCTTCGCCGTCTTGGCGATCTTGCGCGCGACCGTTTCCGGCGAGCCGACATAGAGCGAGCCGTGCTCGGCCTCGTTGACGAACTCGTCGCGGCCCATCGGCGGCCAGCCGCGCTCCTTGCCGATGCGGTCGCGCATCGCCTTGTAGTCGGGCCACAGCTCTTCGCGCGCCTGCTCGTCGGTCTCGGCGACATAGCCGGGCGAGTGCACGCCGATCGGCTGCGCGGGGCGGCCGAATTCCTTGAAGGCGCGGTGATAGAGATCGACATAGGGCGCAAAGCGCGCGGGATCGCCGCCGATGATCGCGAGCATCAAGGGCAGATCGTAATGCGCGGCCCGCACCACCGATTGCGGACTGCCGCCGACGCCGATCCAGGTCTTCAAGGTGCCGTTCTCGACCGGCGGATAGACCAGTTGATCCCGCAGCGGCGGACGCAGCTTGCCCTCCCAGGTCACCGGCTTCTGCGACAAGAGCGCTGCGAACAGGTCGAGCTTCTCCTCGAACAGCTCTTCGTATTTGCGCAGATCGAAACCGAACAGCGGAAAGGATTCCGTGAACGAGCCGCGGCCGAGGATCACCTCGGCGCGTCCGTTCGAGAGCGCATCGATCGTGGCGAAGCGCTGGAACACGCGGATCGGATCGTCCGAGCTCAGCACCGTCACGGCCGAGCCGAGATGGATGTGCTTGGTGCGCGAGGCGATCGCCGCGAGCGCGGTCTCGGGCGAGGAGATCGCAAAATCGGCGCGGTGATGCTCACCGAGGCCGATGAAGTCGAGGCCGAGCTCGTCGGCCAGCACGGCTTCCGCGACGACGTTGCGGATCACCTGCGCATGCGGAAGCATGGCGCCGGAGGCATCCCTCGTGACGTCGCCAAAGGTGTCCAGGCCGAATTGCAGTGGTGTGGTCATTGATGAGGGTCTCTGCGGGCGGCCTTGCGCCCGTCATCATGGGAGGGGAAAGGTTTTGCGGTCGAGCTAGGCCGCATCGGACGGTGCGACAATGCAGCTTCGGGAAACGCATCGTTTCCGCTTTTGACATCGTGCCGGGCTCGCGCCCATTCGCTCAATCGGATCTGGCGAACATCTCGACCAGGGTCTCGCGCAGCCAGCGCTGCGCCGGCACGGTGTCGTTGCGCTGATGCCAGAACAGGCTGACGATGCGCGGCGGCGCCTTGAGCGGCAGCGGCATGGCGTGCAGGAACGGCGCGTGCCGAGACTGCGAGCGCAAATCGCTCGGCATCACCGCGATGAGATCCGACTGGCGCACGACCTCGTAGGCGGCGCTGTAATGATTGACGGTCGCAACCAGATTGCGCGACTGCCCGCGCGAGGCGAGGAACAGATCGTAGGACGGCATGGTCTTGCCCGCGAGGCTGACATCGACGTGGCCCGCGTTCAGGAAGGTGCGCGTGCTCAGCCGCTTCTGGGCGGCGAGGGGATGGCCGCGCCGCATGAAGCAGGCATAGTCGACGGTCCACAGCGAGCGTGAGCGAATGGCGGCCGGCTGCTGCGCCTCGTTGACATAGACGCTGAGCACGCAATCGACCCTGTTGTCCTCGAGCTGGTCGGCGATCTCCAGCACGGTGTTGGGCACAGTGTGGACGCGCGCCTTCGGGGCGACCTCGCCGAGATGATTCAGCAGGTTCGGCATCACCAGCGAGGAGACGTAGTCCGACATCGACAGGCTGAACTCGGTCTGCGCGCGGGTGGGATCGAACACCCGCTCGTCGAGCGCACCGCGCACGCTTTCCAGCGCTTCGCCGATCGGCTCCCACAGCGCAGCCGCGCGCTGGGTGGGACGAATTCCGGTCCCGGAGCGCACGAACAGGGGATCGCCGAGCGCGTCGCGCAGCCGCGCGAGCGCGTTGCTGACCGCGGGTTGGGTCATGCGCAGCGCATTCGCGGCGCGCGTGACGCTGCCCTCGGTCATCAGCGCCTCGAACACTTTCAGCAGGTTGAGGTCGAGCGCGCGGAACGACACGGACATTCACCCCAGTGATATATTAGATCATGATTATAAATTATGACGATAATGTCACTTTGTCTATGGTTTCCCCCAGGGACACGCGGAGCGCCGGGCCGCCAGACTGAGGGGACTTTCATGTCGATGATTTCGGCGCGGGTCGAGCGCCTTCCATTCGCACGCTTTCACAAGCATCTGCTGCTGATGGGCGGGCTCGGCTACATGTTCGACGCGATGGACGCGGCGGTGCTGGCCTTCATCCTGCCGGTGCTGCGCACGTCGTGGAATCTGTCGAGCGTCCAGATCGGCGTGCTCGGCAGCAGCACCTATATCGGCTTCCTGTTCGGCGCGCTGTTCGCCGGCACGCTCGGCGACCTGATCGGCCGCCGCGCCGTGATGATGTCGGCGCTCGCGCTCTATTGCGTGGCGTCGATCGTGAGCGCGGTGGTGGACACGTGGCCGACGTTCTTCGCCGCGCGGGTCGTCGCCGGCATGGGCACCGGCGCGGAGAGCGCGATCATCGCGCCCTATCTCGCCGAGTTCGTGGCGCGCCGCTACCGCGGCAGCTTTACCGGTGCGCTGGCCGGCTTCTTCTCGTTCGGCTTCGTCGCGGCGGCCTTGCTCGGCTACTTCATCGTTCCCGCCTACGACAACGGCTGGCGCATCGTGCTGGTTATCACCGCGGTGCCGGTCGTCATGCTGTTGTGGTGGCGGCGGGCTCTGCCGGAATCGCCGCGCTGGCTCGAAAGCCGGGGACGGGAGAAGGAGGCCGAAGCCGTTCTCGACAGGATCGAGGCCAGCTTCGCGCGTGCGGGCCATAAGCTGCCGCTGCCGGTGGTCGAAGCCGCGGCGCCGGCCGGGGCCGGCGGAACGTTGCTCGCCAATTTCGCGGCGCTGCTGGCGGGGCGGCAGGCGCGCATCACCATCATGACCTGGATCATGTGGCTCGCGATCACCTTCAGCTATTATTCGTTCTTCGTCTGGATCCCCGGTCTGCTGGTCCAGAACGGCATGAGCATCACCAAGAGCTTCGCCTATTCGATCGCGATCTATTGCGCGCAGATCCCCGGCTATTTCAGCGCCGCGTATTTCAACGAGCGCATCGGCCGGCAGGCGACGATTGCCACCTACATGGTGCTCGGCGGCATCAGCGCGCTCGGGCTCGCTTTCGCGCAGAGCGACCAGCAGATCATGGCGGCGGGAATTTTCCTGTCGCTGTTCATGAACGGCACCTATGCCGGCGTTTATGCCTATACCGCCGAAGTGTTCCCGACGCCGGTCAGGACCACAGGCGCCGGGCTCGCCTCCGCCATCGGCCGCATCGGTGCGATCGTCTCGCCGATCCTGGTCGGCTATCTCTACCCGAATTTCGGCTTCGCCGGTGTGTTCGGCGTCACCACCACCGTGCTGCTGCTCGGGGCGGTCACCGTCGTGCTGATGGGCGTGCCGACGCGCGGCCGGTCGCTGGAAGACATCGCGGCCGGTGAAGCGGCATGAGGGCGGCGAAACGCGGCGTCGATCCTCTGCTCTGCACGGTCGCGGCTGCGCAGGGCAGGGTGGATCAGCCGGATGCGTTGTTCGCGGCGCTGGACGAAGCCGTGCGATCGGCGATCGGGCACAAGCTGTTCACGATCCTGACCTATGACGGCGACAGCGGCGAAGCGGCGCGGATCTATTCCAATCTTCCCGGCCCATATCCGACCGGCGGACGCAAGCGCCTCGCGCCGGGTCCATGGACCGAAGCCGTTCTCGACCGCGGCGAGGCCTATATCGGCCGCACGCGGGAGGATCTGCGTGCCGTCTTCCCCGACCACGAGCTGATCGCCTCGCTCGGCTGCGAGAGCGTGCTCAACATGCCCGTGCGCTGGCGCGGCCGCACGTTCGGCTCGCTCAACCTGCTGCACGAGGCAGGCTGGTACGGCGAGGACGACGTCGCCGCGTGCCTTCCCTTTGCCCAGCTCACCTTGCCGGCCCTGCTTGCGCCGGCCCATTCCTGACAGGACGCCGCGATGCCCAGCATTCTCTTCAAGAACGCCGCGCTGCTCGATCCGCTTCAGCCGGAGCTGCTCGCCGGTCATGACGTGCTGGTCGAAGACGGCCTGATCAAGGAGGTGTCGGACCGGCCGATTCAAGTTGCCGCCGATCGCACCATCGACCTCAAGGGCAAGACGCTGATGCCCGGCCTGATCGACCTGCATGTGCATGCGATCGCCGTCGAGCTCAACCTGGCGCAGCAGGTGCACATGCCGAACGTGCTGGTGACGCTGCGCTCGACGCTGCTGCTGCGCGGCATGCTGCGGCGTGGCTTCACCACCGTACGCGATGCCGGCGGCGCCGGCCATGCGCTCAAGCAGGCGATCGAGACCGGTCTGACCGACGGGCCGCGGCTGTTCGTCTCCGGCCGCGCGCTCAGCCAGACCGGCGGTCACGGCGACATGCGGGCGCGCTCGGATTATCTGGCGAGCGACGCAACCTGTCCGTGCTGCGTGCGCGTCGGCGCGCTGGCGCGCGTTGCCGACGGTGTCGACGGCGTGCGCAAGGCGGTGCGCGAGGAGCTGCAGATGGGCGCCGACCAGATCAAGATCATGGCCTCCGGCGGCGTCGCCTCGCCGACCGACCCGGTCGGCGCCTTCGGCTACTCCGAGGACGAGATCCGCGCCATCGTCGAGGAGGCGCGCGGGCGCCAGACCTATGTGCTCGCTCACGCCTACACCGCCGCCGCGATCGAGCGCGCGGTCCGCTGCGGCGTGCGCACCATCGAGCATGGCAATCTCGTGGATGCGCCGACCGCGCGGCTGATGGCCGAGAAGGGCGCCTATGTGGTGCCGACGCTCGTCACCTATGAGGCGCTCGCCAACGAGGGCGCCCAATATGGCCTGCCGGCGGAGAGCGTCGCCAAGATCGCCGATGTCCGCGATGCGGGTCTGCGCTCGCTCGCGATCTATCGCGATGCCGGCGTGAAGATGGGGTTCGGCAGCGATCTGCTCGGGCCGTCGCAGCGTCTGCAGAGCGACGAATTCCGCATTCGCGCCGAAATCCTCGGCCCGCGTGCCGTCATCGCCAGCGCGACCGTCATTGGCGCCGAGGTGCTCGGCATGGCGGGCAAGCTCGGCCGCATCGCGCCCGAGGCCATCGCGGACCTGCTGGTGGTCGACGGCAACCCGCTCCGCGATATCGCCTGCCTGCTCGGCCAGGGCGAGCACATTCCGCTGGTGATGAAGGCGGGCAAGGTCCAGTTCGACCGGCTGAACGCCTGAAGCGTTTTCGAGCGAAGTGGATACCGGTTCGCGTCAAGGCAATGCGTCAAGACAAGCGATCGACTTACCGCCACATCCCGCGCATCTTCGCGCCGATGTCGATCTTCGGCCCCTGCGCGGCGGTGCGCGCTGCGCTTGCGCCCGCCTTCGGCCAGGCGGTGCGCTCGAACAGATAGACCAGGGATTCCGGGATGAAGCGGGTGCGGGAGGCGTAGACGTGGCGGTCGCCCTTGGCGGCTTGGCCATGGACGAAGAAGCGCTGGGGAACGACGAGGTGCAGATCGTCCTTGGCGCGCGTCATCGCGACATAGAGCAGGCGGCGCTCCTCCTCGATCTCGGCGCTGGTGCCGGCGCCGAGGTCCGAGGGCATGCAGCCGTCGACGACGTTGAGCACGAACACCGACTTCCACTCCTGGCCCTTGGCGGAATGAATGGTGGAGAGGATCAGATAGTCCTCATCACGAAGCGGAGGCCCGGATTTGTCGCTGGTCGCGTCCGGCGGATCGAGCGTGAGCTCGGTCAGAAATTTCTCGCGCGAGGAATAGCCGCTCGCGATCTGCTCGAGCTGCATCAAATCGGCGCGGCGGGTCTCGGAATCCTCGTGGATGCGGTCGAGATGCGGCTCGTACCAGAGCCGCACGCGCTCGAGATCGGCAGGCCATTCCGAGTAGCGCAGGTTTTCGACCGTACGGACGAAGTCGGTCCAGTCGGCGCCGGTGCGCGCCGGCACCGGGAGCAGGGAGAGCGCGTGCAGCGGATCAGTGCTCTCCGCCATCTGGTCGAGCACGCGCTGCGCGGTCGCCGGGCCGATGCCCGGCAACAGATGCAGGATGCGGAAGCCGGCGACGCGGTCGCGCGGGTTTTCGGCAAAGCGCAGCAGCGCCAGCGTGTCCTTGACGTGCGCGGCATCGAGGAATTTCAGCCCGCCGAACTTCACGAAGGGAATGTTGCGGCGGGTCAGCTCGATCTCGAGCGGGCCGGAATGCGAGGACGTGCGGAACAGCACAGCCTGGTGCTTGAGCAGCGCGCCTTGTTCGCGATTGGCCAGCACCTCCTCGACGATGTAGCGCGCCTGGTCGGCCTCGTCATGCACGGTGACGAGCTGCGGCTTCTGCCCGGAGGCGCGTTCGGTCCAGAGGTTTTTTGTGAAGCGCTCGCGCGCGAGCCCGATGACGCCGTTGGCCGCCGCGAGCACAGCTTGCGTCGAACGGTAATTGCGGTCGAGCGTGATCATCTCCGCGCGCGGCGAAAAGCTCTGCGGAAAATCCAGGATATTGCGCACGGTCGCGGCGCGGAACGAATAGATCGACTGCGCGTCGTCGCCGACGACGGTGAGCCCGCGGCCGTCGGGCTTGAGCGCCAGCAGGATCGAGGATTGCAGGCGGTTGGTGTCCTGATATTCGTCGACCAGGACATGATCGAAGCGGCTGCCGATTTCTTCGGCGATCAGCGCATCGCTCATCATCTGCGACCAATAGAGCAGGAGGTCGTCGTAATCGAGCACGTGCTGGGCCTGCTTGGCCTCGACGTAAGCGGCGAACAGGCCCTTCAACTCGGCGGCCCAGCCGGCGCACCAGGGATAGTGCGCGCCCAGCACCTTCTCGATCTCCATCTCGGCGTTGACGCAGCGCGAGTAGATCGACAGGCAGGTGCCCTTGGCGGGAAAGCGGCTCTCGGTCGTCGACAGGCCGCGCTCGTGCCGCACCAGATTCATCAGGTCGGCGGAATCCTCGCGATCGTGGATGGTGAAGGCGGGATCGACGCCGATCCGCTCGGCATATTCGCGCAGGAGGCGCGCGCCGATGCCGTGGAAGGTGCCGGCCCAGGTCAGCGCATCGCGCATGATCGCGGCATTGTTGTCGCCCAGCACCTTTCGCGCGATTCGCTCGACCCGGCCGGCCATCTCGGCCGCGGCGCGGCGGGAGAACGTCATTAGCAGGATGCGGCGCGGATCGGCGCCGGCGACGATCAGATGCGCGACACGGTGGGCCAGCGTGTTGGTCTTGCCGGAGCCCGCGCCGGCGATGACGAGCAGGGGGGCACCCACGGTCACGCCGTCGGCCACGCCATGCTCGACGGCGCGGCGCTGCTCCGCATTGAGCGTGTCCAGATAGGTCGTCACGAATCGCCCCGGTGAAAGGATGAGAATCGGCGATCGCGGCGCGAATCGCAATGCGGCTGGACGCGGCCAGTGTTAAGACCTAGGGACAACACGCCCCAAACTTCCAGCCCGAAAAGCACCCGGCATGACCGAGCTCAAGCCCGAACAGTTCGAGATGCGGCGGCTGGAATCGCTCAGCAACACCATCTTTGGTGTTGCCATGACGCTGCTGGCCTATGACCTGCCCAAATCGGCCGTGTTCGCCGGCGCGCCGGACTGGGACGATCTCGCCCGCGTCTATTCCGGCAAGCTGGCCGGCTTCGCGCTCAGCTTCATCATCGCCGGCCTGTTCTGGATCAGCCATCACCGGCGTCTGGCGCGTCAGCCGGTGGGAACCCGCGGTGCGGTGATCCTCAACCTGTTCTTCCTGCTCACGATCGTGCTGCTGCCGGTGACCAACGGACTCTACACCAATTACGCCATGAGCAGCGCGGTGGCGGTGCTCTACGGCCTGCATCTGGCGGCAATCGCCGGCCTCAACGCGTGGCTGTGGTGGAGGATCTTGGGCGGCTGGCGCCGCGAGACCATGGCCTCGCTGTTTCCGCTGCTCGTGTTCATCCCGGGCACGATCGTTGCGGCATTCGCGCCGCGTGTCGCACCCTTCCTGTGGTTCATTGCCTTCGGCGGGCTCCTGATCCGGCGCTTCTATGCGTCATCGGCAGATCAGGACTCGTAGGCCTGGGTTCAAGGCGGCGTCGCGCCGAACCCATTGGCCGGCACGTAAAGCTTGACCGGGCGGATTTCGTAGACCGCGGACGGATTGACCTCGCGCAGCTTCCGCGCCGCCGCGATCGCCTCCTCATCGGTGTCGTATTCGACGAGGTGGAAGCCCAGAAGCTGCTCCTTGGTCTCGGCAAAAGGTCCGTCCAGCACCATGCCGGCGCCGGGCCCACGCAAGGTGCGGGCTTTTTTCGTGTCATCCAGGCGGGCTGCCGGCCCAAGGTGTCCGCTGGCCCGCATCGGCGCCTGGACCTCGATAACCTTGGCCACGACAGCGGCATCCTGCTCCGGCGTCCAGGACAGGATCTCGTCTTCCACATGGTAGGCCAGGATGGCGTATAGCATCGTCACCTCGTTGATTTTGATTTTTCGCTGCGCGCGTCCAGAGGACGTATTACCACAGCCAGCGCCGACACCCCCCGAGCAAAAAATATTGCGTCGCGCCGGCCTCGACGAAACCATCCTGAAACGCGATTGCGGCCCCTCTGTGTGAACGCTGCCTGAAGCCGATGCGACTGATCACCACCAAGAAGGCTGAGGAATTCGGAGGCGGCTATGTCGGGTCACACCACCAAGATCATCTGCGATGCAGGGCGGGCGGCACAATCGGAGCCTGCCGATTTGCACGACCAGTCCGGTCATCACCGTTATTACGGTAGCTCCGCCGAGAACGGCGGCGAGCGCATCGTCGAGAGCCGCCGCGGCAAGCGTCCGCGCGCGCACAATGTCTGCGGCTTCTGAAGCCTGCGGCGAGATCGTCTTCCAACATGGACGTCCTCCAAATAGCGCTCGCCTCGCTGCCGTTCCTGGTCTCGCTCGCAAGCCGGAACGGCAAGGCGATCGCGCCGTGCCTGCTCACCAGCATCTTCACCGTGCTTCTCGGCGGGGAGCCTCACAGGGCGGTCATGGCCTGGTGCGTCGGCGTGCTGATCGCCGCCGTCGCGTTGCGCGAACGGATTCGCACGATTTGAGCCGGGATGGTCACGGCGCGCTCAGGACCTGCTTGACGAGGGACTCGCGCAACGTCGCCAGCTCGCCGCTCGCCTCCATCTGCGCGATCACCGTGCCGACCTTCGGCACCAGATCGCGGTGCCGCTCGTGCAGATAGTGATAAATGTGGATGCGCTCGAGCGGCGGCGAGAGCGGGTAGATCCTGCCTTGCAGATTGAGCTTCCTCACCGCGACGAGCCCGCTGAAGAGGTCGGTGACCATCACTTCGAAACGGTCGGCGTCGAGCATCTTGACCATGCTCTCCAGGCTCGTGGTCGCGGTGACCCGGGCCATGCCGCGCGTGCCGATTTCCGACGAGCCGACGCCGCGGACGATGCCGATGCTGTAGTCGCGGATCGAATCCCAGCCGGCGACGTCGAAATACAGCTTCGTCGTGAACACCGCGGGCTCGATGTAGTTGATCGCTGGCGTGACCTGGACCAGCGTCGGATAGTCGCGGGACAGCGTTCCGATCCGCTGGATCTCGCCGTCGACCTCGCCGGCGCTCGACAGCGCCAGCGCCCGCTTGCCGGGGACGTCCTCGAATTCGAGCCTGATATTGAGCCTGGCATAGACGGCCCGCAGCATCTCGCCGCCGACATATTGGTCGGGGATGTCGGCGATGCGCGCCAGACGGATCAGCTCCTGCGCTTGCGCGGGAGCGGCTGCGAGCAACGACAGGCAGGCGAGGGCGATCCGCCACATCACGCGTCTCCTTGATCGTGCATTGCTACCACTGATCCGGAAGGCTCGTGCGGTCTACCGGAAGTGGCGTCCGACCGCTGGCCGCAACGCGTAATGCTCGCCCGTGAAGCAGGCGACTCCGGACTTTCACCGATGTCATTCTAGCACGCGAGGTGATAGCTTTCGCTGGAATCCTGCTGCTGGGCGCAAGATATGACCCCGCCGACCTCAAGCCGCCCATGGGCCGACAGGATCACCGCGCACATCGCGTGAAGGGAGAATCCGAACTGTCGATTTGCTCGCGGCTGTGACCGGCCGGCCGGAGCAGGGCGCCGCCATTCCGGGGAGATGGTGCATGGGCAATTCAGGCGATCAGGAGACCAAGCGCAGCCGCGCCGTTGCCCCGGCGGCCACGAAGCAGGATGTGGGCGGGATCGGCGCTGTGCTTGCGCCGGCGATGTTTGGGGCGCTGTTGTCTCGGATTTTCAATTGGTCGCGCAGCGGCGTCGGGCCGCGCCTCCTGGCCGCGGTGCTGTTGTTCTCCTCGATCGTCACGCTGATGCTGACCGCGCTTCAGCTCTATCTGGATTACAATCGCGAGGTCGGGGTCATCGAGACACGGCTCGAGGAGATCGGCCGCAGCACCACCGGCAGCCTCGGCGAGAGCCTGTGGAATCTCGACCAGAACCAGCTCAAGCTTCAGCTCGAAGGCCTGCTGCGGCTGCCCGACATCCGCGCCGCCGAGGTGCGCGAGATCGCCGATCGTCCCAATCCGATCCGTGTCGCGGTCGGCGAGCCCGGCACCCGGTCGATCGTGACGCGCGATTATCCGCTGAACTACACCGTGCAAGGCATGGCGCGCGCGATCGGCGTGCTCCATGTCGAGGCGACGCTGAGCGAGGTCTATCAGCAATTGCTCAACCGCGCCCTGGTGATCCTGGCAAGCCAGGCCGCGAAGACGTTCCTCGTCTCGCTGTTCATCATCTACATGTTCCACTTGCTGGTGACGCGACACCTGGTCGCCATCGCCGACTTCGTCAGCAAATACAGCCTGACGCGACCGCCGCCGCCGCTGCAATTGGAGCGCCGGCCGCCCTACGATCCCGACGAGCTGGACAAGGTGATCGTCGCCTTCAACGCCATGTGCGCCAATCTCTCGCGCGCCTATGGCGAGCTGCGTGAGGCCAATGCCAGTCTGGAGCGCGATCTCAAGATCCGCCGGCGCGCCGAAGACGAGGCGCGTGCGAGTGAGCAGCGCTTTCGCGACTATGCCGAGACCGCGTCCGACTGGTTCTGGGAGACCGGACCGGATCACGTGTTCACCTATGTTTCGGAACGGTTCGACGCCTTCGGCATGAACCGGGAAGCCACGATCGGCCGTCGGCGCTTCGATGCCGCGGTCGATCACGAGTCCGAGCCGGAGAAATGGCGCGAGCACATCGCGGCACTGGACCGCCACGAGCCGTTCCGGAAGTTCGAATATCGCGGCCGCGATCTGGCCGGACGCGTGCGCCATTTCAGCGTCAACGGCCAGCCGATGTTCGCAGCCGACGGCCGCTTCATGGGTTATCGCGGCTCCGCCACCGACCTCACCGAGCAGCACGAGACCGAGGAGCGGCTGCGCCAGTCCCAGAAGATGGACGCGATCGGCCAGCTCACCGGCGGCGTCGCGCACGACTTCAACAACGTGCTCACCGTCATCACCGGCACCATCGAGATCATCCAGGAAGGGCTTGCGGACAAGCCTCAGTTCGCCGCGATCGCGCAGCTCATCGACGATGCGGCCGCGCGCGGCGCCGGGATCACCTCGCAGCTCCTGACCTTCGCGCGCCGCCAGCCGCTGGAGCCGCGCGAGATCGACGTCAACGCCCTCGTGGTGGAGACGGCGAAGCTGCTCCGGCCGATCCTGGGCGAGCATTTCGAGATCGTGACCCGCCTTGCGGACGACGCCTGGTGCGCGATGGCGGATCCCTCGCAGCTTTCCTCGGCGATCGTCAATCTCGCCGTCAATGCGCGCGACGCGATGCCGGGCGGCGGCAGGCTGACGCTCGAGACCGCGAACCGGGAGCTCGACGGCCTGCGCAATGTCGGCGACGGGGATGCCGTGCGCGGCGCCTTCGTGATGGTCGCGGTCGCCGACGCCGGTCACGGCATTCCGGCCGACATCCGCGAGCGCGTGTTCGAGCCGTTCTTCACCACCAAGGGAGTTGGACGCGGCACCGGGCTTGGGCTCAGCATGGTCTACGGCTTTGCCCGCCAGACCGGCGGCACCGTCGCGATCGAGAGCGAAGAGGGACGCGGCACGGTGGTGCGGCTGTTCCTGCCGCGGTCGAAGGGCGAGGCGACGGCCCGACCGGCGGCCGTCCAGGCGCCCGGCACCGCGCGCGGGCACGAGACTATCCTGGTCGTCGAGGACGACCCGCTCGTGCAGGGCTATGTCATCGCCCAGCTCGGCAGCCTCGGCTATCGCACGCTCGTGGCCGGCGACGGCGCGGCCGCGCTCGCGCTGGTCGACCAGGGCGCCAGATTCGATCTGCTGTTCACGGATATCATCATGCCCGGCGGCATGAACGGGCGGGAATTGGCCGACGCCGTCCGGCTCCGACGGCCGGGCGTGAGGGTGCTCTACACCTCGGGCTATACCGACAACACCATCGTCCACGAGGGGCATCTCGATCCCGGCGTGGCTCTGCTGCGCAAGCCATACCGGAAGGCGGAGCTCTCGCAGAAGATTCGCGAAGTGCTCGCCGGCGAGACGCCCGCCTGAGCGGTGCGCACCCACGAAAAAGGCGCGGCGGGGAAGCCCCCGTCGCGCCCGATTTCTTGCTCGCTGGTCCAGGGCTGAGAGCGCCCCGATGCCAAGCCTCAATTAAAGCTTAGCGGGCGATCCCAGCGAGGTGACAGCGCTTGAGATAAGACACTGGATCACCTCCTTTCGTTGGTTTCGGGACACTCAATATAGGGTGGAATCCCCGCGAGGTTAAGGGGGAGGGCGAGGCACCGGGAACAAGCCCGCCCGCGGGGCGGGAAAGTCCGGTCAGGGACAGTTGAGACCGCCGCCGGGCCGTGTTAGGTGATCGCCCGACGCGGGTGTAGCTCAATGGTAGAGCAGCAGCCTTCCAAGCTGAATACGAGGGTTCGATTCCCTTCACCCGCTCCATGCTTAGTCAATGACTTGGTTTGCTCCGCAAGGATAATGACTTGGTTTGCTCCGCGAGGATGTGGAGGCTTGTCGCGGGTCATGTCGATCGGGGCAGGCGTCTGGCCCAGTCGCGCGCCAACATCAACAGCCGTTCGCTTCAGTTTGATTGCGTCGAGCTCGCTCATCAGCTCAGGACGCGCCCGCCTCACCACTTGCAATGTTAGTCGCGGATGCGCCTGCGAGCGGCGACGTCCTCGCCATAGCGGTTGGTGCAACCCAATCGGCAAGGGCTCGCGAAGTTCCGAGCTTGACACTGTCGAGCGAAAAGAACAGAAGTCGAACATGGGCGCCCATGAATCAGGGGTGGCCGGCATGTCCGGCGGCCGCGCAACATCGACCAGAGCGGGATCGCGCTACGCTGCGCTGAGAGCGACGCACGGATGACGCTGCCTGTCCTGCCGGTCTACTACTACCACGACCACTTCACGGAGATGCTGAGCTTCGTTTGCGAGACCTACGGTCCGGTGCTGACCGAAGGGCATCACGCCTTTGTCGCTCGCTTCTCGTCGTTGTCCAAAGACGCCCAATGCCTGTTCATCCGGATGGTCAACCGGAACGGCACGGTCTTCAATCCCTCCACGTTCAAGTACACGGAGATCGCCGACCCCATCGGCGCATGGGGGGAGCTTGGTATCGCCGGTTATGTCCGAGGCCTGAGCGAACAGGATTACGCTGCGTTCCTGGCCTGTCTTGCAAAGCCTGTGCTGTTCGATGGTGCCAAGGCGGCCGGCATGAGCGATGTCCGGGCCTCATGGCCCAAGGCCAAGCTGACGGAGTATTGTCTCGCCAATCTGTCGTTCGGCACGGCATTCCGGCATTGCGGTGGTGAGGCCTTCATTGCGCTCGGTGACACCGAGCCGCTGGAGTTCTTGCTTTATCTCTATTTCGGCAAGACAGAGGACAACCTCAAAAATTTCGCGCTGCGTGACCTCGGCATCCTGCGCACGAACGATCAGGCTGATTTCAGCGCCCGGTTTGCCGACGCGGATGAGGCGAGGGCCTGCTTCCACTACGCACGCCTGCTGCGTCACCTCGAGACCAAATCGGACGAGGTCTATCGCAATTCCGTTGCAGGGATTCTCGGTGGTCCTGTCTGCCCGACGGACTACGCCGCCGATCTGCGCAGCCGCGCGGCACACAAGGCGGGTCTGCACTTTGAGAAGAAGGGGGAGGCCGCGCTTGCGGTTCAGCTCTACCGCGCCAGTTCCTCGGGCGACTGCAATGAGCGTCTCGCCCGTCTGCTCTACGCGGAAGGCGACAAGGATGCCGTCGAAGAACTGCTGCGCCGTATGATCGACGATCCCGCCAGCGACGACGAGTTCGTCTTCGCGAGCGATTTCTACGCCCGGAAATTCGACGGACGCCGGACGGGACTGTGCACGGAGCTGCTCCGGGCAGGGCGAACGCTTCGGGTCGACGATACCTGGCGCGGCAGCCCGGAAGCAGGGATCGCGGGCGTCCTGCGCCGGCAGGGTCTTGAGGTCTTCTACGCCGAGAATACGCTCTGGCATTGCCTGTTCGGATTGCTGTTCTGGGACGAGCTGTTCGAATCCGGACAGCTGCACAGCGGCTTCGACTGGATGCCGCACTGCCTTAAGGACCGAACCTTTGCGCGATTGTTCGCGCCTCAAATCGAGACGAAGCTTAAGGCCGTCGCGTCGAGCGCCGCGCTCCCCCAGATCCTGCGCGTCGTCGCCGCAAAGTGGGGCAAGCCGAACGGCGTGTTCGCCTGGGACCATGTCGATATGGATGCACTCCGCGCGCTGCTTGCCGGCGCGAGCGCTGCGGGCCTCGCCACCATCCTTCGCTTGATGTGCGAGGACTACCGCGCGATGCGCGATGGTTTTCCCGACCTCATGCTCGTGGCCAACGGTGCCGTCTCGTTCATGGAAGTGAAGGCCGAGGGCGACGTGATCAGACGCAACCAGCTGACGCGGCTGCGCCAGCTCGGCAACGCCGGCATTCCCGCAGAGATTGGCCGCGCCGATTTCCGCTTCGATCCGGACCAGGACTACATCGTCGTGGACATCGAGACCACCGGCGGCTGGACCGGTGGGGATCGCATCACCGAGATCGGAGCCGTCAAGATCCGCAACCACGAGGTCGTGGCGGAGTGGCATTCGCTGCTCAACCCCCAGCGCTCGATCCCGGCCAAGATCGTCGCGTTGACCGGCATCACCAACGAGATGGTGCGGAACGCACCGTTGTTCGCGGAGGTCGCGGACAGCTTCATGCAGTTCATGGCCGACGGTGTTTTCGTCGCCCACAACGTCAACTTCGATTATGGCTTCGTCGCCGCGGAATATGAGCGCCTCGAACGCCGCTTCCGCTTCCCGAAGCTCTGCACTTGCGCAGGCATGCGCCGGCACTATCCCGGTCACAAATCTTACGGACTTGGCAAGCTCACCCGGGCGTTCAGCATCGAGTTGAAGGATCACCACCGGGCCTTGTGCGACGCCCGCGCAGCCGCGCACCTCCTCAACCTGATCAATGCAAGACGCAGTGAAAGCGGGCGCGCGGGCAACGAGATCGCTGCGTAATCAGGGCGGCTGTCGTCAAAGCACGACATCCCGATTGACGTTCTTGTACAGGAGATAGACCGCCTGGCTCGCGCCGGTGGGATAGAATTGCTGCGGGCAGAACGATCCCATCCAGATGAAGTCGTCGACCCAGATTTCGTGCCAGCTATTGCCGAGATAATACAGGCCTTGACCCTCCAGCATGAACAATCCGTGCTCCATGATGTGGGTCTCGACGGCTGGAAAGCAGACGCCGGGCTGGAAGAACATCAGGTTCATCTCGAAATCGAAGCGCAGGTCGCCCATCGGCAGCAGGTGCTTGAAGCCGCGCCCCTGGAGGCCGGTATGGTTCGTCATCGGCATCGATTGCTGTTGACCGATGATGGCCGTCGGGGCCGCGATGCCCTCAGCGGTTTCATAACGCTTCTTGAGCGCGAGAACGCGGGCTGGCGCAGTGGCAGGGCAGGACATCGTGAAGGACGTGCCCGGCGGCACGTACGCGAAGCCACCTTCGGTCAGCGAGGTCGGGGCTTCGGTGCCGAGGGTGAAGTTGACGGCGCCCGACACGATGTAGAAGAAATGCTGAAGATCGACGCTGATCGGCCGGGCCGTGCCGCCGGAGGGCTCGATCTCCAGCATGAATTGGGCAAACTCGGCTCCGAGCGACGGCGCCGCCAGAAAACGCACGGTCGTAGACGACCACGCCGGCAGCCGGCTCTTCAGGACGCCTTCAGGTGGAATGAACGCGAAATTGCGGCCGACGACCGCGCGGCTGTGGCCGATCGCGCCTGGACGAACGACGCCGGGTTGGACAGGCAGATCGGTGGGGTGCATCTCGAATTCCTTGGTCAACCCGCATCAGCGCGCGGCCACGAGCGGAAGGCCGGAGTATTGCGACGCGCGCGAATGTGGTTCAGTTCATACCGGCTCCAATTTGATAATTGAGAGCGTAATGTCCCGCAACGGCGGCCGGGCGATGCCCGCCATGCCGGGTTGACCCCGGCGGCCGTTCTGTCAAAGAAGGCGGGGCTCGGTCGGAATTCGAGCCGCCGGCCCCTTTAGATGGCGTTGGGAGTTGCTGCGGACATGTCTGAGCGGATCGCTCTCATCACCGGCGTGACCGGCCAGGATGGCGCCTATCTCGCCGAATATCTGCTGTCGCTCGGCTATGTCGTGCACGGCATCAAGCGGCGCTCGTCCTCGTTCAACACCGCGCGGGTCGATCACCTCTATCAGGATCCGCATGTCGGCAATGTGCCGTTCCTGATGCATTACGGCGACATGACGGATTCGACCAATCTGATCCGCCTGGTGCAGCAGATCCGGCCGACCGAGATCTACAATCTCGCAGCCCAAAGCCACGTCGCCGTCAGCTTCGAGAGCCCGGAATACACCGCCAACGCCGACGCGGTCGGCGTGCTGCGCCTGCTGGAGGCGATACGCATTCTCGGCATGGAGAAGGAGACGCGGTTCTACCAGGCCTCGACCTCCGAGCTCTATGGCCTTGTGCAGGAGATCCCGCAGAAGGAGACGACGCCGTTTTATCCGCGCTCGCCTTATGGCGTCGCCAAGCTCTATGGCTACTGGATCACGGTGAACTACCGGGAAGCCTACGGTATGTTTGCGAGCAACGGCATCCTGTTCAACCACGAGAGCCCGATCCGCGGCGAGACCTTCGTCACCCGCAAGATCACCCGTGGCGTCGCCCGCATGGAGGTCGGTCTGGAAGACACGCTCTATCTCGGCAATCTCGAGGCCAGGCGCGACTGGGGCCATGCGCGCGACTATGTCGAGGGCATGCACAGGATCCTGCAGGCCGACAAGGCGGACGACTTCGTGCTCGCCACCGGCGAGATGCATTCGGTCCGCGAGATGGTCGAGCTTGCCTTTGCGCAGGTCGGCCGCCGCATCGCATGGCGCGGGGCGGGTGTCGAGGAGACCGGCATCGACGAGACCAGTGGCAAGACATTGGTCAGGATTGATCCCTCCTATTTCCGCCCGACCGAAGTCGATCTCCTGATCGGCGATGCCAGCAAGGCACGCGAGGTGCTCGGCTGGAAGCCGAAGCGGACCTTTGCAGAGCTCGTTCAGGAGATGATGGCGAGCGATCTGGCCGAGGCAAAGCAGGACGCGGGCCGTGACAAACACAACCTTTGAGCTGAAGGGCAAGAGCGTCTACGTCGCCGGCCATCGCGGCATGGTCGGCAGCGCGATTGCGCGCCGGCTTGCCGCGGAAGACGTCAGGCTCGTCACCGTGGACCGGGGCGAGGTCGATCTGCGCAACCAGGCCGCAGTGTTCGACTGGTTCGCGAGAGAAAGACCGCAGGTGATCTTCCTCGCCGCCGCCAAAGTCGGCGGCATCGTCGCCAACGACACGCTGCGGGCCGAGTTCATCTACGACAACATCGCGATCGCGGCGAACGTGATCCAGGCCGCGCATCAGAACGGCGCCGAGAAGCTGATGTTTTTGGGCTCGTCCTGCATCTATCCGAAGCTGGCGCCGCAGCCGCTGCGCGAGGAGTCCGTGCTATCAGGCCCGCTGGAACCGACCAACGAACCCTACGCGATCGCCAAGATCGCCGGCATCAAGATGGTGGAGGCCTATCGCAGCCAGTACGCATGCGACTTCATCAGCGTGATGCCGACCAATCTCTACGGCCCCGGCGACAATTATCACCCCGAACTGAGCCACGTCGTCGCCGCCCTGATCCGGCGTTTCCACGAGGCGAAGCTGTCTGGTGCTAAAAACGTCGTCGTGTGGGGCACCGGCACGCCGCGGCGCGAGTTCCTCTATGTCGACGACATGGCGGATGCCTGCGTGCACCTGATGAAGACCTATTCCGGCGCCGAGCTGATCAATATCGGCACCGGCGAGGACATCACCATCGCCGAGTTCGCGCGCGTGGTCGCCGAGATCGTCGGTTACAGCGGCGAGATCAGTTTCGACACCTCACGGCCCGACGGCACGCCGCGCAAGCTGCTCGACGTCAGCCGTCTCGCAAAGCTCGGTTGGCGCGCCACGACCTCGCTTCACGACGGCTTGAGACGCGCCTACGCGGCGTATCAGGCCGACGTGAAAGGGTGACTGCGCCGGAGTAGGAACCTTCACTGCAAGCACGAGTTGGCCGGTCGGGCAGGGCGTAAGTCACACGAGGCCAACTGTGCAAGACACTGTGGGCGTGCGCTCCACCGCGCAAATCGGGGGTCATCCGATTCATCCGATGCTGGTGCCGATTCCGATCGCGTGCTTCATCGGGGCATTGCTGACCGACATCGCCTATGTCGTCAGTGCCGAGATGATGTGGGCGGATTTCTCCGCCTGGCTTCTGGTCGTCGGCGTCATCTTCGGGGTGCTCGCGGCGATCGCGGGCCTGACCGATTTCCTCGGCAACCGCCTGGTGCGGGCGCAATCACCGGCCTGGCCGCATCTGCTCGGCAACGCCGTGGTGCTGATCCTCGCCACCATCAATGCGCTGATCCACACACGCGATGGCTGGACCTCGGTGTGGCCGACCGGGCTCATTCTCTCTGTCATCACCGTGCTGATTCTGCCGGTCACCGGCTGGCTCGGCTGGGCCATGGTGTATCGCCATGGCGTAGGAGTTGCGCGATGACGTCTTTTGTTGCCCGCGCGCTGTTGTGCTCGTCGCTCCTGTGTCTCGCCGGCTGCAATGACGGCAGCGGCGATCCCAAGGCGCAGATCGGCGCCAATCCGGTGCTTCCCGATATCCAGCAATACTGGCTGCCGCCAATTCATATTGCGCGTATCGTCGGCTGGAAGAAGGGCGAGACGCCCACGGTTGCGCAGGGCCTGCAGGCCAAGCCGTTCGCGACCGGTCTGCAGCATCCGCGCTTCCTCTACACCCTCCCCAACGGCGACGTCCTGGTGGTGGAGTCCAAGGCGCCGAAAGCGGCTGCGATCAAGCGGCCCAAGGAAATCGTGATCGGCTATATCGAGTCCTGGGCGACCTCGGGCGGCGACACCGGCGAGAGCAACCGCATCACGCTGCTGCGTGACACCGATGGCGACGGCGTGCCGGATACGCAAAGCGTCTTTCTTGATCATCTCAATTCGCCGTTCGGCGTCGCGCTTGTCGGCAACGACCTGTACGTCGCCAACACCGACGCGATCGTGAAATATCCCTACACCGAAGGCGATACCAAGATCACCGCGCCGGGCACGGTGCTGACGCCATTGCCGGGCGGGCCGATCGACCATCACTGGACCAAGAGCCTGGTCGCGAGCCCCGACGGCTCGAAGCTCTATGCCGGGGTCGGTTCCAACAGCAACATCACCGAGAACGGCATGGAGGCCGAGCACAATCGCGCCGCCATCCTCGAGGTCGATCGCGCCAGCGGCCGCTGGCGCATCTTTGCGAGCGGCCTGCGCAATCCCAACGGCCTCAGCTTCGAGCCGCAGACCGGTGCGTTGTGGACGGTGGTGAACGAGCGCGACGAACTCGGTCCCGATCTCGTCCCCGACTACATGACCTCGGTGAAGGACGGCGGCTTCTATGGCTGGCCCTACAGCTATTACGGCCAGCATGTCGATCCTCGAGTCAAGCCGGAGCGGCCGGATCTGGTCGCCAAGGCGATCGTGCCTGATTACGCGCTAAGCTCGCATGTCGCGCCGCTCGGAATGGTCTTCTCCACCGGCACGAGCCTGCCGAGCGCCTATCGCGGCGGCGCCTTTGTCGGCGAGCACGGCAGCTGGAACAGGCAGGTCCTGAACGGCTACAAGGTCGTGTACGTGCCGTTTACGGACGGCAAGCCGAGCGGGCCGGCGCAGGACGTCGTCACCGGCTTTCTCAACAGCGACAACCATGCGCGCGGCCGTCCCGTCGGCGTCGCCCTCGACAAGACAGGCGCGCTGCTGGTCGCCGACGACAGCGGCAACACGGTGTGGCGCGTGACCGCCGCGCATCCGCAGCTCACGCAGCGATAAACTTCGAGGAGCGAAAAATGGGCCTTGCTCAATATGCCATCGTGCCGGTGCAGGACGAATGGGGCGTGCTGCATGACGGCGACGTCAAGAGCAGATACGCCACCAAGGAAGCGGCGTTCGAGTCGGCCGTCGCCGCAGCATCCCTGGCCCTGCGGGAGGGCCATGAGGTCCATGTCAGCGTGCCCGGCCGCGAAACCGGCGAGAACGCGCTGGGAAGCTAGCTTCATCGCAGTGTGACCTGAACAAGGTTGGGATCTCACAGGCGCCGCCCGGTGCAAATCGACCGTCCGCGCTGAGGCGTGCCGGTCGGAATGGTTGTTGAAACGATCGACGAATCCAGTGGTGGCATCCACCTTGTCGCGGGCCTATCGCAGCTCGCGAACGACCGGATAAGGACGAGGCGGGACCTCGTATGCTCCAGATTTCATTCGCAGTCGTACAATCTCGAGATTCCGGTTGACGTGTAAGCATCCAGGGGTTGTATTGATCCCCAGAGCATGAATTTGCGGGAGGGGGAAGCCCACCTGTCACTCCGCGCGACCGCATGCGTGATGACGGCCTGTCCGGCTGGACCAGTGGCGAGTGAGGTGAGGTCATGGTGATCGCGTCAACCTGGGACACCGAGAGAGCCGATTATCGCGCCATTATCAACGAATGGCACGTGGTCCGCCGGAGCGAGGAAGTCGCGGAAGGCGCCATCGTGTCGACGCGCCTGCTTGGCGAGGATATCATCCTGTGGCGCCATGACGGCGAGGTTCACGCCTGGAAGGACTATTGCCGTCATCGCGGTGCGCGCTTGTCGCTCGGCTGGGTGAAGGACGGCTGCGTCGTCTGCCCCTACCATGGCTGGGAATACGGCACCGATGGAGCCTGCCGCCGTTACCCGGCCCATCCGACGACCCGGCCGACAAGCCGAGCCGCGGCATTTCGCCATCACGCGGTCGAGCGGTATGGATACATTTGGGTCTGCATGGGCAATCCCGTCGCCGCTGTTCCTCCGTTTCCCGTTTGGGAGGATGCGACCTATCGCAAGGTCCAGGCCGGGCCGTATTATTACAACGCAAATGCCCTTCGTGCCGTGGAGAACTTCCTCGATCCCGCGCACTTTCCGTTCGTGCACGCCAACCTGAATGGCAACCCCGACGATCCCGACGAACTCGTGGATTACGATGTCGTGTTGACGGATGAAGGCTTGCGCACGAGCGAAATCACCTTGTTTCAGCCCTACGGCGATCATCGCGGCATTCCCATCAATGCGGTCTATCATTACTACTGCTTCCGCCCCACCACGGCCTATTTCAACAAGAAGACCGGCGAGGTCGAGCGCTTCTGCACGTTCATGGCCGTCACGCCGGTCGATCTGGAAAATTGCGTGCTGCATCTGACCGCGGCCATCAACTATGGCTTTGACGTCGCTGTCGAGCAGATCGTGGCGCGCCTGGACAAGGTGTACGAACAGGATCGCGTGATCGTCGAGTCGCAACGCCTGAAGACTTTGCCGCTTCATCCCAAGGACGAGATTCACCTGAGAAGCGATCTTCTCGGCGTGGAATATCGCCGCTGGGTTCGTGCTTTGGCGGGCGATGGACCCCATGCCGGATCTGCGCCAGAGCCGGCGGCCGAGGGCACGGTCGCAAACTGAGGGACCGGGCGAAGCGCAACGCGCGTGACGTTGAGGAGGGCGCTTTGAGCGCGGTGGGCTCCAAACGTTCCACCGCGTAAAATAACATCATGTTAGGTTTATCGCATAACTGGGTAATTGTGTTAGCCCGGCGATAGCCTATTGTCGCGACCAATCAGACATCTATCGGCAGTGGCAAGCGCGCGGAAAAACTCCGCAGAGCGCTCGGAGATGGCTGTCCAATTGTCAACGAAGCCCGCCAACGGGACGTCAGAAAAACCAGTGGAGGAATTTTGAGATGACCGCAACCCGTCAGACGAGTCAGTCCAGGAAGGCTGCTGCCAGCGGCTGGATCGGTTCGGCTCTCGAATATTATGACTTCTTCATCTACGCCACCGCCGCCTCGCTGATCTTCCCGCAAATCTTCTTCCCGTCGGAAAATCCCACCGTCGCCATCGTCGCATCGCTGGCGACCTACGGCGTCGGCTACGTGGCCCGGCCGATCGGCGCCTTCGTGCTCGGACATTGGGGCGACACCCATGGCCGCAAGACCGTGCTCATCGTTTGCATGTTCCTGATGGGCATCTCGACCATGGCGGTCGGTCTTCTGCCGACCTATCAGCAGGTCGGCATTTTGGCGCCGATCCTGCTCGTCATCCTGCGCCTCGTGCAGGGTTTTGCCGTGGCCGGTGAAATCTCCGGCGCAAGCTCGATGATCCTGGAGCACGCGCCGTTCGGCCGGCGCGGCTTCTATGCGAGCTTCGCACTTCAGGGGGTGCAGGCTGGACAGATCCTTGCGGCGGCCGTGTTCCTGCCGCTGGCGGCCTATATGCCGACCGAAGCCTTCAACAGCTGGGGCTGGCGAATTCCGTTCCTGCTCAGCTTCTTCGTCATCGTCGCTGGCTACATCATTCGCCGCGAGGTCGACGAAACCCCTGCCTTTGCCCGCGAGGACGAGCGGGGAGAAACGCCGCGGTCGCCCATCGTTCAGGCCATCAAGGTGAGCTGGCGCGACATGCTCAGGGTCATCTGTATGGCCCTGATGAACGTCATCCCCGTTGTTGCGACCATCTTCGGTGCGGCATACGCGGTGCAGCCGGCCTATGGCATCGGTTTTGCCAAGGACGTCTATCTGTGGATCCCGGTCCTCGGAAACATGCTGGCCATATTCGTCATTCCCTTCGTGGGCAATCTCTCCGACAAGGTCGGCCGCAAGCCTCCGATCATCGTCGGCGCGCTTTTCTCCGGCCTGCTCGCGTTCGGCTATCTCTACGCCATCAGCATCAGGAACGTGCCGCTCGCGATCCTGCTGTCGCTGCTGATGTGGGGCGTCGTCTACCAGGGCTACAACGCGATCTTCCCGAGCTTCTACCCGGAGCTGTTTCCAACGCGCACCCGCGTGTCGGCAATGGCGATCTCGCAGAACATCGGCACGACCATCACCGCGTTGCTCCCGGCACTGTTTGCGACCGTGGCGCCTCCCGGCTCGGCCAACATTCCCTTCACGGTCGGGGCGATCGCCTTCAGCATCACGGTCATCGCGGCGCTGGCAGCCGTCACGGCGCGAGAGACCTACCGGGTCAGCATCGATGATCTCGGCAATCCCAAGGCCGTCCCGATGGCGCGGGCCGATTATGAGCGGCAGCGCGTGGAGGCGGCGAGCGGTGCGGCCGCAATTCCGACCTGACGGGAGCGCAAGGAAGCCATGCCGCTGCGATCGGGGATGTTTGCAGCGGCAGGCTCGACACGTTACGTGATTGCCTGGTCGAACCTTCAGCGCGTGAGCGCGATCATCATGAGGTCAAGGGATGAACCCCGTCGTCGTTGCTGTCGCCATCACCGGCTCCGTTCCGCGCAAGAAGGACAATCCGGCGGTGCCCATCCTGCCGTCCGAACAGATCGAATCGACGCAACAAGCCTTCGAGGCCGGCGCCATGCTCGCCCACATCCATGTTCGCAACGATGACGAGACGCCGTCTTCCGAGCCAGGGCGCTTTGCCCTCGTGCAGGAGGGCATCAGGAAGCACTGCCCCGGAATGATCATTCAGTTCTCGACCGGCGGGCGCGGCCGCGATCCTTCGGCGCGTGGATCGTCGCTCTACCTGAAGCCTGACATGGCTTCGCTGTCCACGGGCTCGGTGAACTTTCCGACGATCGTCTATGAGAACAGCGCCGCCTTGGTCGAGACGCTTGCCACCGGCATGAAGGCGAATGGCATCCGGCCGGAGATCGAGATCTTCGACCTGTCGCATCTGCATGGCGCTCGCCGCCTGATCGAGGCGGGGCTGATCGACGCACGTCCGCATGTGCAATTCGTCATGGGCGTCAAGAACGCCATGCCCGCGGACGAGCATGTGCTCGATATCCTTCTGGGAGAGTTGAAACGGCTGATCCCGCAAGCGACCTGGACCGCGGCCGGGATCGGACGCCACCAGGCCGAGGTCATGGACTGGGCGCTGGCGCGAGACGCTGATGCGGTCCGCACCGGGCTCGAGGACAATATCAGGATCGACAAGGCACGTCTTGCCGCCAGCAACGCCGAGCTCGTGACCATCGCCTGCGAGGCTGTCACGCGCCACGGCCGGCGCGTCGCGACCGCGGCCGAGGCGCGATCCTTGCTCGGGCTCGTTGGATAAGGGCTGCTGCCTCTTCCTGACATGCTCCCGGCTGCATTCTGCCATACGGCGACTGGCGTTCCCCCGCGCTGAGTCTCCGGCTAAGACATGTTCACAGGCGCGCTCTGCGCCTGCCGGGCAGGCGACGTTTGGAATGCGGTTTCTGAAATCTGACAGCAGACTCATCGGCGTCCTGCTGGTCCTCGCTATCACCCAGCTCATTGGATGGGGTACGATCGGCCTTCCGGCCGTCGTCGGCCGCGACCTTGCCGACGGACTCGGCATGAGCCTGCCGGCGGTATTCGCGGGCAGTTCGGTCCTTTATGTCACGATGGGGCTGTGCGCGCCCTGGCTCGCCAAGGCCTTTGGGCGGCACGGCGCGCGCAAGGTGATGATGGTGGGCACGGTTGTCTCCGCGCCCGGCTTTGTTGTCATGTTTTTCGCGCACGAGCCGATGCTCTATTTCGCCGGCTGGGTCATTCTCGGCATGGGCGGCAGCGCGACGCTCTCGACCGGCGCCTATATCATGCTGAACGAGGTCGCCGGGCGAGGGGCAAAGAACGCCATCGGCGGCCTGATGCTGGTAACGGGCCTCTCCAGCAGCATCTTCTGGCCAACCACATCGTTCCTGAGCGGCCATTTCGGTTGGCGCGGCACCTGTCTCGTCTACGCGGCGATGCTGCTCTTCATCAACCTGCCGCTCTATGCGTTCGTCGCACCGCGCCGGAAAATCGCGACGGACGACGGCGCAGAGCTGGGCAAGGCGCCGCCGCCTGCGATTCCCAGGAGCACCTTCGGTCTCGTCGTAACCGCGATCACGATGAACGCCTTCGTCAATTTCGGTATCAGCGCCATCTTGATCGAGCTGCTCCGGGCGGAGGGGCTGGCGCCGGGGCAGGCGCTCGCCTTCGGCTCGATGCTGGGCGTGATCCAGGTCAGCGCCCGCGGGCTGGATCTGCTCGGCGGCGGGCGCTGGGACGGCATCACGACCGGGCTCGTCGCGGGAACGGCACTGCCGGTGGCCATGCTGCTGCTGATGATGAGCGAGGGCGCGACCTGGGCGGTCGCGGTGTTCATCCTGCTCTACGGCGCCGGCAGCGGCGCGATGGCGGTGGCGCGGGCGACGATCCCGCTGGTGTTCTACGACCAGGCGGAGTTCGCCAAGGCCATGTCGATGATCGCGCTGCCGCTCAATCTGGCGTCCGCCATCTCGCCGCCGCTCCTTGTCGGCCTGCTCACCGAGTTCGGCAGCCGCGGTGCGCTCGGTCTCACCTTTGTCTTTTCCTGCGCGACGGTGCTGATCCTGGTCCTGCTCGGCCGGCGCCGGCCGCAGGTGGCTGCGGCGGCGGCGACCTGAGCCCTGCCAGGTAATATTCGCAGTGCGGAAAATCACTGCAGCGGGTCGCCTCCGCTGCGGGGCGGGGGATGGCCGTATGCCCGGCGTGCAGTGCTCAGGGCCTGAAAATGGTGTATCCGCAAGGAGCGCGGCCCGCGATCTCGCCGCCGCGCCAAGATCCAGTTCCCGGAGGAAATCGCATGTCGGCCCTGCCGCTCTCAGGCATCAAGATCCTTGACCTTACCCGCGTCCTTGCCGGGCCCTTGTCGGCCCAGATGCTGGGCGATCTCGGCGCCGAGGTGATCAAGATCGAGCGGCCGGGCACCGGCGACGACGCGCGCGCCTTCGGCCCGCCTTATCTGACCGATCCCGAAGGCAAGGCGAACAACAACAATTCGTTCTACCTTTGCGCCAACCGCAACAAGAAGTCGGTGACCGTCAACATAGCCAAGCCCGAGGGGCAGGCGATCATCCGCGAGCTTGCCAAGGACGCCGACGTCTTCATGGAGAACTACAAGGTCGGCGATCTCAAGCGCTATGGCCTCGACTACGACACGATCAAGGCGATCAACCCCGGCATCATCTATTGCTCGGTCACCGGCTTCGGCCAGACCGGCCCTTACGCGCCGCGCGCCGGCTACGACGCGATCCTGCAGGCGATGGGCGGCCTGATGAGCGTCACCGGCCATATCGACGGCGAGCCGGGCGAGGGCCCGATGAAGGTCGGCCCGTCGATCGTCGACTACATGACCGGCATGAACACCTCGATCGGCATTCTTTCGGCGCTCTATCATCGCGACGTCAATGGCGGGCAGGGACAGCACATCGACGTCTGCCTGTTCGACACCGTCATCGCCTCGCTGTCGCACTGGCTGCAGATCTTCCTCGTCAACGGCAAGATGCCGCCGCGCCGCGGCACCTGGGGCAATGGCGGCATGCCGGCCGGTGTCTTCCGCTGCACCGACGGCGAGCTGATGCTGGTGGTCGGCAATGACGGCCAATTCCAGCGCACCTGCGCCGTGCTCGGCGAACCCGAGCTTGCGAGCGATCCGCGCTTCGTCAAGAACAACGACCGCGTCGTGCACGGCAAGGAGATCATGGCGATCTTCGCCGGCCTGTTCCTGAAGAAGCCGGTGGCCTACTGGCTGGAGAAGCTGGAGGAGGCCGGCGTGCCGTCAGGTCCGATCAACAATTTCGAGCAGGTGTTTGCCGATCCGCACGTGCAGTCGCGTGGCATGCGGGTGAAGGTCGAGCATCCCTTCGAGCCGGATCTGTCGCTGATCCGCAACGCGGTGACCCTCTCGGGCACCCCGATCAAGGACTACCGCGCGCCGCCGCTGCTGGGCGAGCACACTCAGGAGGTGCTCGGCGGCAAGCTCGGCTATGATGCCGGCAAGATCGAGCAGCTGAAGCAGCAGGGGATTATCTAGCGCAGGGGCGCGCGAGCTTTCTTTCCCTCTCCCCCTGCGGGAGAGGGTGGATCGCCGCGCAGCGGCGAGACGGGTGAGGGGTTCTTTCGGCGATTCCCTTTACCGAGTTTGTGGATACAGACCCCTCATCCGGCGCTTCTCGCCACCTTCTCCCGCAAGGGGAGAAGGAAGAGGGCAGCGATCGTGATGAGATAGAGGGGCAAGGACAACATCGCATGACCAAAACCATCATCACCTGCGCCATCACAGGCAACCTGACAAAACCCGAGCAGTCGCCGTATCTCCCGATCACGCCGGAGCAGATCGCGACCTCCGCGCTGGAAGCGGCCGAAGCCGGCGCCGCCATTGCCCACATCCATGTCCGCGATCCCGCCACCGGCCGGCCCTCGATGTCGATCGACCTCTACCGCGATGTCGTGGACCGCATCCGCGCCCGCAACAAGAGCCTGGTCATCAATCTCACCACCGGCCCCGGCGGACGTTTCGTGCCCTCGGTCGAGGATCCCCGCGTCGCCGGCGCCGGCACCACGCTGCTCCAGCCCGAAAAGCGCGTGGAACATATCGAGCTGCTCAAGCCCGACATCTGCACGCTCGACCTCAACACGATGAATTCCGGCGGCGAGGTCGTGATCAACACGCCGCGCAACGTCCGCATCATGGCCGAGCGGATGAAGGCGGCCGGCGTGCTGCCCGAGATCGAGCTGTTCGATTCCGGCGACTGTCATCTCGCGCGTGACATGTTGGCGGACGGCTCGCTGAAGGGGCCGGGCCTGTTCTCGCTCGTGCTCGGCGTCAAGTACGGCTTCTCCGCCACGCCCGAGACGATGTTCTACGCCCGCAGCCTGCTGCCGCCGGGCGCGATCTGGTCCGGATTCGGCATCGGCCGTGCCGAATTCCCGATGGTCGCGCAAGCCTGGCTGCTCGGCGGCCACGTCCGCGTCGGCATGGAGGACAATCTCTATATGTCCAAGGGCGTGCTGGCGAAGACCAATGCCGAGCTGGTCGCCCATGCCGCCGGCATTTTGAAGAGCCTGGGCGCGACCGTTGCCACCGCGGAGGATGCGCGCGCGATGCTGGGGCTCGCCTGAGCGCCGTTTACTCCCGCTGTTCCCGCCACACGCACTTGGCCGCCTCGCGAAAATCCGAGGGGCGGCTGCCGAAATGGCGGCGGAAGGCGCGGTTGAAATAGGAGACGTCGCCGAAGCCGCTCTCATGTGCGATCTGCGCGATGTTGAGATGGCCGAAGCTCCGGTCGACCAGCATGCGATGGGCCTTGGCCAGCCGCTCGGCGAGCACGAAGGCCGAGAATGACGAGCCGTCCTGCTCGAACAGTTTTCGGACGTAGCGCGGCGAGATGCCGTGGCGGATGGCGATGGCCTCGGTCGAGAGCTCGCTGTCGCCGATCGCCTTCAGGATGTCCGACTTGATGGCGGTCAGCCGGGCCGCGGTGCCGCCGCGCAGGCGCGCGAGCTCGGCATAATCGCCATGGGCCCCGAGCGCGAGCGCGGCGAGGTCGAGCATGTGCTCGGAGGCGCTGCGTGCGATCGCGGGATCTGTCGCGGACGCATCGTTCGCGACGATGTCGGCGTAGCGGGTGAGGAGACGCAGGGCTGCGTTGGAGCCGGGGATCGGCCGACCGAACGCCTGGGTGTAGTGCGGCGCGCGGCGGGCGATGACGGGCAGCGCGCAGATCAGGGTGACGAAGCTGCCCTCCGTCAGCATGGTGCTGGTCGATGGCTCCAGCGGCGCGATCACGCTGGCGCTGCCGACGCCTGAGATCAACTCCTTGCCGAACTGGGTGGCGCTGGCGCGGCCCGAGCACAGCATGCTGATGACGATGAAGTCCTTGGCGCGCGTCGCGAGCTCCTTGGACGCGCGGTAATGCGCCGGCGAGCGCGAGCCTGTGGCGATGCCGACGCCGGGGAGCTGGCTGAAGGTCACGTCGGCATGAAACGGGGTGTCTCCGATCGGCTCGATGTCCACGGTGGCGATGCCGCGTCCATAGACCTCGCGCCACATTTGCAGGCGCTTGGCCTCCGGAAAGGCGTCGGTGGAGATACGTGCGCGCCGAAGCGATCCTGTGTCGTGCATTGGCCCCCGCCAGAAAACATCGCGTCGAGCCCTTTGACGCGCCGTCCCGTCATCGCGTTCGAAGTGGTTCCGTCTAGGACAAAAATTTCCCCGCGATGGTGGCGCGGGCGCAACAGGGTTCCGAAGAAAACTCACGGTTGTGCCGCCTGGTCCGATGCGGTGCCGTCGGGGCCAAGACAGTCGGAACCCGCCCGGGTGATGTGAGCGCGTGGCTGCTTCGGCCACAAGACTGCAAGACTCGGGAATGCCTCATGAAAACGACGATCAGCCGGACGCGCCACACACTGTCAAAGGCGACATCGCGCACGGGGCGGCCCTTCGCCGTGCTGACCGTCACCGCGTCGCTGCCGCTGGCCGCCTTCGTCAGCCTCGCACCCATGCCGGCCATGGCCGCCTGCGTGCAGGCCGGCAACGTCGTCACCTGCAGCGGGGCGACCAGCACCGGCTTCGGTACCGGCGCCGAGACCAATTTGGCCGTCACCATTCAGTCCGGTGCGTCGATCACGGTCCCCACGGCCGTGGCCGCGATCTATCTCGCCACCGGCAACACCGCGACCAACAACGGCACGATCTCGGCCGGCAACAGCGCTTTCGGCATGGTCGGCACCGACAACAATTTCTTCACCAATACCGGCACGATCGCGATCGGCTCTGCTTCGACCGGCATCTTCATGCTGGGCAGCAACAATACGGTCTCCAACTCGGGTTCGATCAGCGGTTCGACGGCGATGAGCGCCGGTATCGACGTGCTCGGCACCGGCAATTCCGTCACCAACACCGGCTCCATCGTGCTGACGGGCACCGGCTCGACCGGCATCGCCGCCAACGGCATCGGCAACACCATCCTGAACTCCGGCACTATCACGATCGGCAGCGCCAGCGGCACCAACGGGCAGGGCATCTTCCTGCTGACGTCGAACAATTTCACCAACAGCGGCACGATCAACGCAGCCGGCGATGACAGCGTCGGCGTCAGCATCTGGGACAACGGCAACACCATCACCAACACCGGCACGATCCTGGCGAGCGGCCCCAACAGCCTTGCGATCGGCATCAACGGCACCGGCAACACGCTGGTCAACAACGGGACGATCAGGGCCGGCGCCAACAATCAAGCCTTCTTCTCCTTCGGCGCCACCGGCAACGCCATCATCAACAACGGCACGATCGACGGCGCCATGTTCTTCATCGGCACCGGCAACAGCCTGACCAACAACGGGCTGGTCACGATCAGCGACCCCGGTACGTCGATGTCGACCGGCAACATCGGCTTCGGCGGACTGTTCACGCAGACGGCGACGGGAACGCTCGCCTTGCGCGTCGACAATCTCGGCAGCCATGACGGTCTCTCCGCCTTTGACGGGGCCAAGCTCGGCGGCACCTTGCGCGCGGTGGTGCAGGCAGGCCTCTATCAGACGACGACGACCTATAGCGACGTCGTGCAGACCTCCGGCGCGGTCACGGGGCAGTTTGCCAGCGTCACCTCGACCTCGGCCTTCCTCAAGGCGACGGCGACCTACAATGCCAATTCCGTCGACGTCACCTTGACCCGCCAGGGATTTGGCGCGGTCGCGGGAGAAACAGCCAACCAACGCGCGGTTGGCAACGCGCTCGAGGCAGGCTACTCGCCCGCGCTCACCGGCACCGCGGCGGCGTTCTATTCGCAGCTGCTGATGGCCGGCTCGGCGGGCGTGCTCGACAGGCTCTCGGGCGAGGGCACCAGCGGAACGCAGAACACCGCCTTCGCCGCGGGCAGCCTGTTCGGCCAGAGCATGGACGGACAGATGAATGCCTGGCGTGCCGGCGGCCGCTTTGGTGTGGCGGGATCGGGCGCGCTCGGCTATGCCGAGACGCGGCCGGTGACCTCCGCATTCAACGCGCTGAAGGCGCCACCGCTGGTGCAGCCGCAATGGCACGCCTGGGCCTCCGGCTTCGGCGCGAACCAATCGCTGAACGGCGATGCGGCAACCGGCAGCGCCGGCTTCAGCGACCGGATCGCCGGCGGCGCGGCGGGCGTCGATCATCTCCTCAATCCGGACCTGCTGGTCGGCATCGCCGCCGGCGGCTCGAGCGCCATCTTCGACGTCCGCGATCGCGCCACCTCGGGCCGGCTCGACGGCGCCCATGTCGGCGCCTATGCGATGCAGCGTTTCGGCGGAACTTACGTCTCGGCGCAGCTCGCCTACAGCCACTTCAACAACACAACGACCCGCAGCATCACCGGCATGGGCGCGGATGAGATCGCCAAGGGCTCGTTCGGCAGCGACCAGCTCGGCGGACGGCTGGAACTGGGCCACACCTATGATTTCGGCACGGTCGCGGCGACGCCGTTCGCCGCGCTGCAGGCGGCAAGACTGTGGCAGGCGGGCTATACCGAGACCAGCGTCATGGGCGCAGGGCCCGGCGTGCTCGGCCTCAGCTATGCCGCGCGCAACGTCTCGTCGCTGCCGCTGTTCCTCGGCAGCAAGTTCGATGCAAGGTTCGACCTCGGCAATGGCATGATGTGGATGCCGTTCGCCAATGTGGCCTGGGTCCACGAATTCTCGCCGTCGCGCGGCGTCACCGCGGCGCTGGTGTCGCTGCCGGCATCCGCCTTCACCGTCGAGGGCGCGCGTGCGGCCAGTGACGCTGCCCGCGTCGAGCTCGGCTCGCGGCTGGCGCTGAACGCCTGGGCGGAACTGTCGGCACGCTTTTCCGGCGAGTTCTCGAATGTCGGCCAGAGCTATGCCGGCACCGGATCGCTGCGCATAAGCTGGTGACCTCAGCATGACGCGCGTGCGGCTTATGCGAGGCTTGCGCGCAATCCCCAGGTAAACCCGATCCGTACTCACACAGGCTTCCGCTTCGCGCGCGACTCAGCTTCGATCTCTCCTACTAGTGCGGGAGGGAACTGCAATGTCCTACACGATCGGGTTTCAGGCGAAGGACCAGAAGGCCATTCTGGCGACCGAGGCTCCGACGGCCAACCAGGCCGTCGCCATCATTGCCGCACTGCGGCAGAGCGCCGACGAAATCAAGTTCATCCGCTCGCCGCAGGAAGGCGAGATGGGGATCGAGATGCTGCTGCTGCTCGCCAAGGAAGAGGCCGAGGAGATGCCGCAGCGGGGCTAATCCCGTGAGGCGATCATACTTCGATCAGAAGCGAAACATGCTGGCTGCAATATAATGTAGTCAGCAGGCAGTCTCGCTCGAACCGAAGGTGGCCGCCCATGAAACGCGAAGCGCTCCGCGTCGAACCGATCTCGACGTTCCTCGATCGCTGGAAGGCGCCGACATCGCCGGTCACGCGCGCCGGCAACATGATCTTCGTCGCCGGCCTGCCGCCGTTCGACCCGGAGACGGGCGAGCTCGCGGAGATGCCGATCGAGCGGCAGAGCGAGATTATCATGGAGCAGATGAAGCTGTGCCTCGAGGCGGCCGGCGCCTCGCTCGACAACGTCATGAAGTGCAACGTCTACTGCACCTCGACCAAACACTTCGCCGCGTTCAACGCGGTCTATGCGCGCTATTTCCCGAGCGATCCGCCGGCGCGGATCTTCGTCTGCACGCCGGAATGGTTCGGCCCCTTCGACGTCGAGATCGACTGCATCGCGATGATGTGAGGGGCTGTGGCGGCTTCACCTCGCCCCGCTTGCGGGGAGAGGTCGGATTGCATCGAAGATGCAATCCGGGTGAGGGGGTACAGCTATCTCGACACTCGCACGCGCAGAGAGAAGCCCCTCACCCCAACCCTCTCCCCGTAAGAACGGGGCGAGGGAGCGCAGCGTCTGTGTGGCGACGGCCTTGTGCTAGCGTGCAGCAACCTTCGACGGCGCCTTCGCCTCCGTCCGTCCCGCCGTCAGCGCCATCGTCGCGACGCTGACGACGCGATCGACCACGTCCTCGACGTCGTCGAGATCGCATTTGCCTTCCGACAGTTTTGTCAGGCGCTCGCTTTCGCGGATGGTGTGGTGCGCCATGGCGAGCGCGAAGTTGAGGCCCCAATAGATGTCGACGTCGCTGCGGTCGGGCAGGGAGCGGCGCATTGCGCCGGCGAATTTCCGTAAGTGGTCGATCTCGCGGTTCTTGATGCGGCGGATCGGCGGCACGGATTCGATCGAGGCGCGGATCATGAAGCGCGCTGCGGTGGAGCGCTGGTTCTCAGGACCTAAGCAGCCGCGCAGCGTCGGCCCGACGAGGGCGCGCAAGATCACCTCGATCGGCGCACGGCCACCGCCTGCTTCCTCCGCCGCCTTCAGTTCGCGCAGACGTTCGCGATTGGTCGCGATCGAGCGGGTGACAAATAATTCCGCGATCAGCTCGTCCTTCGAGCCGAAATGATAGTTCACCGCGGCCAGATTGACATTGGCCTCCGCGACGATGTCGCGCAGCGTCACGTCGCCAAAGCCGCGATCGGCGTAGAGCCGTTCGGCGGCGGCGAGAATGGCAGACCTCGTATGATCGCTGGCCATGGATTGCCCTGGGGAGAGGGGAGTTGCAATTCAAACAGTTGTATGAAACTATCGTTTGAAGGCCGGGAAAAGTCAATCCGCAATCGGGACTCGTTCGCAACTGGCGAAGAGGTTCCGGAGCGCTTCGCAAGCCGCACTCGCGCTTGCGGGCCGCGCGCGGCGGGAGGACGATCCGGCGCAAAACGATCAGCGAGAGAGAAACGAGGAGCGTCCCATGGATTTCGATCTGTCCCCCAAGCAGAAGGAATGGCTCGACCGCGTGCGGTCCTTCATGGCCAAGCATGTGCGTCCGGCGGTGCCCATCTATGACGAGCAGGATCGCACCGGCGAGCGCTGGAAGGTCATCCCGGTGCTCGAGGACCTCAAGAAGAAGGCGAAGGCCGAAGGCCTCTGGAACATGTTCATGCCGCCGTCCGAGCACGAGGACGATGAATTCCGCGGCGCGGGATTGACCAATCTCGAATACGCGCTGCTGTCGGAAGAGATGGGCCGCATCAGCTGGGCCTCGGAAGTGTTCAACTGCTCCGCGCCCGACACCGGCAACATGGAGGTGTTCATCCGCTACGGCTCCAGGGAGCAGAAGCGCAAATGGCTGCGTCCGCTGATGGACGGCGAGATCCGCTCGGCATTTCTGATGACGGAACCGGCGGTGGCCTCGTCCGACGCCACCAACATCGAGACCCGCATCGAGCGCGACGGCGATCACTACGTCATCAACGGCCGCAAATGGTGGTCGTCCGGCGTCGGCGATCCCCGCTGCAAGATCGCGATCCTGATGGGCAAGACCGATTTCAAGGCGGCCAAGCACCAGCAGCAGTCGCAGATCCTGGTTCCGCTCGACACGCCAGGCATCAAGGTCGAGAAGATGCTGCCGGTGTTCGGCTTTGACGATGCGCCGCACGGCCACGCCCAGGTGCTGCTCGAGAACGTGCGTGTGCCGAAGGAGAACATCCTGCTCGGCGAAGGCCGCGGCTTCGAGATCGCGCAGGGCCGCCTTGGACCGGGCCGTATTCATCACTGCATGCGCACCATCGGCAAGGCCGAGGAGGCGCTGGAGAAGATGGTGAAGCGGCTCACCTCGCGCACCGCCTTCGGCAAGAAGATCGTCGAGCACTCTGTGTGGGAGCAGCGCATCGGCGAGGCCCGCACCAACATCGAGATGACGCGTCTTCTCTGCCTCAAGGCCGCCGACATGATGGACAAGGTCGGCAACAAGACCGCGCAGGCCGAGATCGCCATGATCAAGGTCGCGGCGCCCAACATGGCGCTGAAGATCATCGACGAGGCGATCCAGTCCTTTGGCGGCGCCGGTGTCTCCGATGACGCAGGCCTTGCCAAGGACTATGCCCACATCCGTACCCTCCGTCTCGCCGACGGTCCGGACGAGGTGCACAATCGCGCCATTGCAAGGCTCGAAGTTCGGAAGTATGCAAACTCTCCCAGTCATTGATAGGGAGGGTCGCACGACGCTCCCGATTTGAAGAAACGACAGGGCGTGGTCCCATTCGGAATGACCGCTTGACGCAAGTGCGTCAGCGGTTACCGATTAGGATCATGCTCGACCTGCACAAGGTCAGGACTGAAGAGGGAGCGTCACCGTGGCTGACGGCGTCAGGAAAGACGAAGAGTTCTCGGGCACCAAGCCGGTCGAGGAGCGTCATCGCTTCGACGAGCTGCGCCTCGAGGCGTGGATGCGCGACAATGTCGAAGGCTATGAGGGCCCACTGGTCGTGCTCCAGTTCAAGGGCGGCCAATCCAATCCGACCTACAGGCTCAACACGCCGAAGCGCTCCTATGTGATGCGCAGAAAGCCGTTCGGCAAATTGCTGCCGTCGGCGCATGCGGTCGATCGCGAATACCGCGTCATCGCGGCCCTTGGAAAACAGGGCTTTCCGGTCGCGCGCGCCTATGCGCTGTGCCAGGACGACAGCATCATCGGTGCTGCTTTCTACATCATGTCGATGGAAGAGGGCCGGGTGTTCTGGGATCCGACGCTGCCGAGCCAGGACAACGACGCGCGCCGCAAAATCTTCACCAGCAAGATCGAGACGCTGGCCAAACTCCACATGTACGATCCGGTCGCAATCGGCCTCGGCGATTTCGGCAAGCCCGGCAATTATTTCGCGCGGCAGATCGATCGCTGGACCAAGCAGTACCGCGCGTCCGAGACGCAGCACATTCCCGAGTTCGAGAAGGTCGCCGAATGGCTGCCGAAGACCGTGCCGGAACAGGCGCGCGTCTCGATCGTTCACGGCGACTATCGCCTCGACAACATGATTTTCCACGCGACGGAACCGCGCGTGCAGGCCGTGCTCGACTGGGAGCTGTCGACGCTCGGCGACCCCATGGCCGACTTCACCTATCTGTTGATGCAGTGGATCATGCCGGGGCTCGATGGCGTCGACCTCAAGGCGCTCAACATCCCGAGCGTCGAGGAAGCCGCGCAGATCTATTGCAACGTCACCAAGATGACGGTGCCCGATCTCAACTGGTACTTCGCCTACAATCTGTTCCGCCTCGCCGGCATCACCCAAGGCATCGCCGGCCGCGTCCGCGACGGCACCGCCGCGAATGCAAAAGCGCTGGAGTCCGCCAAGCGCACCGTGCCGCTGTCGAAAGCATCATGGGAATACGCGCAGAAGGCGGGCGCGGTGTAGGAACGTAGCTTCGTAGCCCGGGTGAGCGCAGCGATACCCGGGACGGCGGCCCCGCATGTCGCTACGCTCATGCGGGCTACGGGACTTCACCACACGCGCCGTCATTGCCCGCGAAAGCGGGCAATCCAGTATTCCAGAGACGCCAGTGCTTGAATCGAGAAGCCGCGGCGTACTGGGCTGCCCCGGTCAAGCCGGGGCATGACAGCGGTGATGAGGTGAGCTCGCACCATCGTCATTGCGAGCGAAGCGAAGCAATCCAGAGAGTCTCCGCGGCGTCAGTCTGGATTGCTTCGTCGCTTCGCTCCTCGCAATGACGAGGAAGAGCGCGTGTGGCTTGTCCGGCCACCAAGCTTGACCATATCTCCTTTGCAAGGAGACGGTCATGATCCAGCAACTGCGCATCTACGAAATCTTCGAGACAAACAAGGCCGCATTCCACGCCCGGTTTCGCGACCACGCCGCGCGCATCATGCAGGCCAAATACGGCTTTGAAATCGTGGCGATGTGGGAGACGAAATTCGGCGATCGGACCGAGTTCGCCTATCTGCTGCAGTGGCCAGATGAAGCGGCGAAGACGTCCGCGTGGGCTGCCTTCATGGCGGACGCCGAGTGGAGCGAGATCAAGCGTGTGACCCATGCCGAGCACGGCCTGATGGTCGGCCAGATCGAGGACCGCCTGCTTGTGCCGGTCGACTATTCACCGTCGCTCAGCCCGTCACACTAATTCGCCCTCGGGACCACGCACATGACCGATCACACGACTCTCATCACCTACATCCTTCGTGCTCGGTTTCGTTTTCATTCCGGGCCCGGCAACGCTGCTCACCATGGCGCGGGCGGCGAGTTCGGGAACGCGAGTCGGCATCGCGACCGGGGCGGGGATCGCGGCCGGCGACGTGATCCACACCAGCATGGCGATCGTCGGCTTGTCGGCGATCATCGTCACGTCGGCGCTGTTGTTCAGCGTCGTCAAATATGCGGGCGCAGCGTTCCTGATCTACCTCGGCATTCGCGCCATGCTCGACAAGGCGCCGATCGAGTTGAACGGCGCGCCGGCGATCAGCGCTGGCCGCGCCTTCCGGCAAGCCGTGCTGACCGAGGTGCTCAACCCCAAGACGGCGCTGTTTTTCCTGGCGTTCCTGCCTCAGTTTGTCCGGCCGGAGCACGGCTCGACGGCACTTCAGCTCGCCACTCTCGGTGCTGTCTTCGTGCTGCTCGGACTCGTCAGTACGGTCGTATTCGCAGTCGGCGCCGGCCGTCTCGGCAATCTGCTGCGCCGCCATCCCGCTGTGGTGAAGTGGCAGGGGAAGGTGGTCGGGACCATCTACTGTGCCGTCGGCGTGCGACTCGCGTTGCAGGAGAGGTGAGGCGCAGCCCGCTCGCCCGGATGCCAGCTCTCGTAGGGTGGGCAAAAGCGCGTAGCGCTGTGCCCACCATGTTCGTTCGGCGATCGCGGTGAAAATGGTGGGCACGCTTTCGCTTTGCCCACCCTACGGCGCCTACGACGCCGCCTTGGCGCAATACGCGATCAGCTTCTCCACGAAGCCCGCGCATTTCTCCAGCTCCGCCATCTCCACGAACTCGTCCGGCGTGTGCGCCTGCGCGATCGAGCCCGGGCCGATCACCACCGAGGGGATATCGGCCATGCTGGCGAACAGGCTGGCTTCGGTGCCGAAGGCGACCTTGGCGTGCTCGTTGCGGCCGGCGAGGCTCTTGGCGAGCGTGACGATCGCGTCATCGGCTTTCGTGTCGAGCGCGGGGTAGTCGAGGATCTCCTCGAAATCGATGCCGCATTCGGGATGTCTCGCCTTCATCGCGGGCTCGAGCTCGGCTTTCGCCCAGGCGACGATCGCATCCGTCACCTCCCTGGACTCCGTGATGCCGATGCCGCGGCATTCGAAATCCACTGTGCAGGTGTCGGGCACGATGTTCAGCGCGGCGCCGCCATGCACGATGCTGGTGAGCAGCGTCGAATGCGGCACGTCGTAGAGGCTGTTGCGTTCGGCCTGGCCTGCGAGCTTCACCGCGCGGCGGCGGATCTCGATGATCAACTCGGCGGCATATTCGATCGCGTTGACGCCGTCGGGCGCGATCGAGGAGTGGCGGGCGAGGCCCTGGAACGTCGCGCGCACGCCGTGCTTGCCCTTGTGGCCGATGATGACCTTCATCTCGGTCGGCTCGCCGATGAAGGCGCCGAGCGGTTTGATCCGTTTCTTCGCGACCTCGTGCAGCATCGGGCGTACGCCGACGCAGCCGATCTCCTCGTCATAGGAGATCGCGAGATGGATCGGCGTGGTCAGCTTCGCCTCCAGCATCTCCGGCACCATGGCGAGGCACACGGCGACAAAGCCCTTCATGTCGGTGGTGCCGCGGCCATACAGCTTGCCGTCGCGCTCGACCAGCTTGAACGGATCGTGGCTCCAGTCCTGGCCGACGACAGGCACGACGTCGGTGTGGCCCGACAGCACGAGGCCCGGCCGGTCTTCCGGCCCGATCGTGACCCACAGCGAGGCCTTCTGCCCTGTTACGTCGACGATGCGCTCTCCTTTGACGCCGAGGAAAGCGAGATAGCTCTCGATGTGGGTGATCAGGGGCAGGTTGGTGCGATCGCTGATCGTGTCGAAGCCGACGAGGTCGGCGAGGAGGTGGCGGATGCGATCGGGTCTGGAACTCGGGAAGATCGGGTTTGGCATTGTCTTTTCTGTCGGAGATTGCAGAGGCTGAGGTTGCTTGCACGAACCATACCAACGCGGGGGCAGGTGGCGCAAATCAACACAGGCCCGTAGCCCGGGTGAGCGAAGCGACACCCGGGACCGCTCGTACCGCGAATCCCGGATGTCGCTTCGCTCATCCGGGCTACGAGACCTTGCGTTGCCCGACGGGCAAAACACCCCATCCATTGGTCGAGGCTGCCCGCCAAAAATATTCCACTTTACCGAAATTCGGAAACGGCGTATGTGTCGCGACAACCCGGCCCAAGGAAGAGGGGCGTATCGCGATCGTCACGAACGCGGGCCGGGCGGCGGTGGACGTGGGCCACATCGGCGCGAAAAAGCTTCGCAGGGCGGGCAACCGTGAGCGAAGACCTCGCGCCAACGACAGATGCGCTCCGCGTACGGCAAAATCGTGTGGTCCTGACGCCCGGGGTCTGTGCGTCAAGCCTTGTGGTGATGCGGGCTGTCCAACCGGATATGCGCATCAGCCATCGGCAAGGCGACGGGGGCAATAGTGCATCGCTCCCCGGGGAGCGCACGACATAAGCCGTTCCAACCATCGCGCAGGGAAGGCCGGGATGCTCCGGCTGCCCTGTTTCCCGCTGTGCATTGTAGCGCAACCTACTTTGGGCATGGCGGTCAATGGGAGCCAGCCGGCTCCCGGCCTTCCCTGCGCCCTCTTTCAATAGGGGGTGAGGCGACGAAGCAAAGCTCGGGCGAGATCAGCCGCGAGGATGCGAAGGTGTGTCCATAGTTGACGATCGAATGCGGATGTTGTCGCGAGCAACAATCTATCACCGTCACCCTGAGGTGCCGGAGCGAAGCGGAGGCCTCGAAGGGCGACGGCCCCGCTGCATCCGGGCCGCTCATCCTTCGAGGCTCCCCACGGGACGCGTTGCGTCCCGTGGCTCGCACCTCAGGATGACGGGGCCTTAGTGAAGGCGCCGCTAAACCGGCTTGCCCGTATACGGCATCGACGCGGTCAGGCCGCCGTCCACCGGGAACGCCTGGCCGTTCACATACGACGCCTCGTCGCTGGCCAAGAACAGTCCCATCGCGGCGAGCTCGTGCGGCTGGCCGGGGCGCTTGAGGGGATTGAGCTGGCCGATCTTGTCCTGGGTGCCGCGCTCCTTGGCGCGGTCGAAGATCGGCTTGGTCATGCCGGTTTCGATCAGGCCGGGGCACACTGCGTTGATGCGCACGCCGGTGCCGGTGAGCGAATACGCCGTGGTCTGCACCAGGCTGATCACGCCGGCCTTGCTTGCGGCATAGGGATGTCCGCTCGCGCCGGCCTTGAGGCCCGCGACCGATGCGGTCAGCACGATCGCGCCGGACTGCTGCTTCACCATGTGCGGCATCGCATGCTTCACCGCGAGGAACGGCCCGATCAGATTGACGCGCAGCACCTCCTGCCACTGTTCCACGGTCTGCTCGCCGAGCGGAACGAGCCCGCCGGAGACGCCGGCATTGGCCCAGATCACGTCGAGCCGTCCGTGCGTCTTCACCGCCTTGTCGATCACGGCGATGACGTCCTTCTCGGAGCCGGCATCGGCGATCATCGCTTCCGCAATGCCGCCGGCCTTCTTCACCTTGTCGACGGTCTCCTTCACCGCCTCGGTGCGGTCGACCGCGATCAGCTTTGCGCCTTCCCTGGTGAACAGCAGCGCGGCCGCACGGCCGATGCCGCTGCCGGCGCCGGTGATGATGACGGATTTGCCTTGCAGACGGCCCATGCGTTTCTCCCTTTGGTTCGTCGCGACGCTTGCCGCGCGACGGAATTTCAAACAGAATTTCAAACGGTAAAGTGTCTTGAGACACGTTCACACCTGACGTACAGCGACATCACACGGGATGGAAGAGGCTCATGACAACCGCAGACAAGCCGAAAGTGGTCACGACACGGTGGTGGTGGGTTCGTCATGCGCCGGTGCGCAATGACGGCGGCAACATCTACGGACAGAGCGATCTCGCCTGTGACACCAGTGATACCTACGTGTTCAACGCTGTTGCCAAGGTGCTGCCACGCAAGGCGGTCTGGTATTCGAGCAATCTGATGCGCACGCATCAAACGGCCGAAGCGATCTGGGATGCGGGCTATCCGCGGCCGGCGTCGATGAAATGGGAGGCGGATCTCGCCGAGCAGAATCTCGGCCGCTGGCAGGGCATGAACCGCGCCGAATTCATCGCCAGCCGTCCCGTCGGCTCGAGCTGGTTCGCCGACATCAACGAGCCCGCGCCCGGCGGCGAGAGTTTCATGGATCTCTACAACCGCACACGCCGTACCGTAGAGCGGATCAACAATGAGGCGGCCGGGCAGGACGTGATCGCGGTCGCGCATGGCGGCACCATCAAGGCGGCGATCGGCCTCGCACTCGACGGCCAGGTGGAGCGGGCGCTGTCGTTCGACATCGACAACGTGTCGATCACGCGGCTCGATTATTTCACAAGCCCCGAGCGCTCGGTCTGGCGGCTGCCGATGGTGAACCAGCAGCCCTGGATCGCCGATGATGCGCACGCGGAGATGCATCAGCCGGCGGGGCCGGAAGTCAAGAAGCTCGCCTAGAGCCACTGTCCGCGCGCGCGGACGCGGCGTAAGGTTCAAGCAATCAAATCATACTCTGGGAGAGAAACATGACCTTGTTCGACATGAAGGGGAAAGTCGCCGTCATCACCGGCTCGACGCGCGGCATCGGGCTTGCGATCGCCGAGCGCATGGCCGAGCACGGCGCCAAGGTCGTGATCTCCTCGCGCAAGGCTGACGTGTGCGAGCAGGTCGCGAAGGACATCAACGACAAGTTCGGCAAGGGCACCGCGGTCGCGGTCGCCGCCAACATCTCGTCGAAGGAAAATCTGCAGAACCTCGTCGACGAAAGCAACCGCGCCTTCGGCAAGATCGACGTGCTGGTCTGCAACGCTGCGTCGAACCCGTATTACGGTCCGCTCGCCGGCATCTCCGACGATCAGTTCCGCAAGATCCTCGACAACAACATCGTCGCCAACAACTGGCTGATCTCGATGGTGGTGCCGCAAATGATCGAGCGCAAGGACGGCTCGGTCATCATCGTCTCCTCGATCGGCGGATTGAAAGGCTCGACCATCCTCGGCGCCTACGCGATCTCGAAGGCCGCCGACATGCAGCTCGCGCGCAACCTCGCCTGCGAGTACGGCAAGCATAACATCCGCGTGAACTGCATCGCGCCCGGCCTGATCAAGACCGACTTCGCCAAAGCGCTGTGGGACAATCCGGATAATTTGAAGGCCTCGACCTCGCGCTCGCCGCTGCTGCGCATCGGCATCCCCGACGAGATCGCGGGCGCCGCGGTGTTCCTGGGCTCGAAGGCCGGCGACTTCATGACCGGCCAGACCATGGTGATCGACGGCGGCGCGACGATTAGTTGACGGTCTCGTGTCCCGGACGCAGTGCGGTGCGTAGTACCGCACTGCTGAGCCGGGACCCAGAAAGCCGAGTGTAAAGCGGAGACATGGGCCCCGGCTCTGCGACGCACCGCTACGCGCTGCGTCGCGTCCGGGGCACGCAAGATCAATCCACCGCCGCGTAAACCAGATCCCGCACCAAGGTCCGCGTAAAATCACGTTGTCCCGGGCCCTGCGTCATGAACACCGTGAACAGATCCTCCTTCGGATCGATCCAGAAGAACGTCCCCGCAATGCCGCTCCAGAAATACTGGCCGACGCTGCCGGGGAAGGGCGCGATGCCGGCCTCGCGGCGCACCGCAAAGCCGAGACCGAAGCCGTGGCCGGGTGACAGCAGCGTGCCGTTGGTCACGACGTCAGGTCCGAGGTGATCGGACGCCATCAGCTCCAGCGTCTTGCGGCCGATGATCCTGTTACTGTCGAGCGTGCCGCCGTTGCGCAGCATCAGCGCGAAGCGGGCATAGTCCATTGTTGTCGAGACCAGACCGCCGCCGCCGGACTCCATGATCGGCTGCTCAAGCATGTTGAAGAGGGCGACCTTGTCACCGGTCCAGGGATCGGCTTCGAACGGCTGGGCGAGCCTGTTGGCATTGGCTTCGCTGGTGGAGAAGCCGGTCTCGGTCATCTGCAGCGGCGCGAGGACGCGCTCGGTGAGGAAGGCGCCGAGCGACTTGCCGCTGACGACCTCGATGATGCGGCCGAGGATGTCGGTGGAGCGGCTGTAGTTGAACTCCTCGCCGGGATGGCAGACCAGCGGGAAGCTCGCCACCAGCGCGGCGTGCTCGGCATTGGTGATCTTGCGGCTGCGGACGCGGGACTCCTGATAGAGCTTGTGCACCGGGCCGTCGCCCTGGTGCTCATAGGTCAGGCCCGAGGTGTGGCGGAGCAGGTCCTGCACCGTCATCGGCCGCTTCGGCGGAACCAGTTCCAGCCTGCCGCCGCTGACGACGCCGACCTTCTGGTCTGCGAACTCCGGGATGAACTTGGCGACGGGATCGCCAAGCACGAGATGGCCGTCTTCGACCAGCGCCATGATCCCGACCGAGACGATCGGCTTGGTCATCGAGAAGATCCGGAAGATCGAATCAAGCGCCATCGCCGGCCCCGCCGGGCCCTGCTTGCCGAGCGCCTCGAACCAGCCGACCTGGCCGCGCCGGGCCACCAGCACGGTCACCCCGGGCACGGTTCCCCTGTCGATCTCGCGCTTGAAGGCGTCCGACATCGCCTGGAGGCGGGGGCGCGACAGGCCCAGCGTTTCGGGCTTGGCTTCGGGGAGGAGCGGGGTTTTCGGCGCGGTCGAGGGGCGGGTGGCGGTGGCGGTCGTCGCTTGGGCAGTCATGGGGCTCCCGATTGTTCTTGATTGTCGGGAAGGGACTGTGGCCCAGAAGCCGTTGCACAAACAAGCGAAGCCAGCGCGCTTCACCCTTGCAATCCGGCCGTCCCCTGTGCTTGAAAGCGCCGTGACCCATGGCGACGCGGGTCCGTAGGAGTGTAGCTCAATTGGTAGAGCACCGGTCTCCAAAACCGGGGGTCGCAGGTTCGAGCCCTGCCACTCCTGCCACCTTGTTTCTTTCCTCATATTTTTCAATTACTTAGTGAAGGTGCGATTCCGGTGCGATTCAGCCTGTTCGTCTTCTGGGTGAATTCACGAGAACTGAAAGCTAGATTTGTCGATTTTGCAGCCTTTTTTCGGGCTGAACGGCGCTTTTTCGACTAACAAGTCTCAGTTCGCGTCGCACGACTCGGACGTGGAAAACGCAGTAGTCCTCGAACCCCGTCGGCACTCATGGACGAGGTCAATTGCAACCCGAAGCGGACATGACTGAACGGCGCACCATCGAATTATCGTGATGGATTAAGGCGGCGCATTCGTCTTGGACGAAAAGGCGAACCGATAAACGCATTCTCCCAACTAGATTAGCTCAGCCTCGCGCTATCAGCCGATGGAAAGCGCAGACTGTAGATATTGCAGTTGCACCCCCTCGTTGACACTATCTCTGAACAAGAGAGGGCGGCGGGGCACATGACAATTTCAATCGCTTGGATTCGAAAATCAGGAATGTCGCGCGAGCTGATTGTGGCGAGCGACAGCAGACTTACGAGCGTTGGCCATGTCGATATCTGTCAAAAGGTTTTTCCTTTGCCGAGGGGCGATGCGTTCTTGGCGTTCTGCGGCGAAACAATTCTCGCATTTCCGTTTTTATTTCAGGTTGAATCCGCCATCGAGGATTTCCATAAGTCGTCCGACCGCAGTCAGGATGTAACAGCTCTCCTCGGCAGGGTGCTGGAGCTATTAAATTTGTATAGAAATGCTTGGCGCGATACTGACGTTGCGGACTTTGAGCAGGGAATAAAAACAACTCGCTTTCTCTTCGGAGGCTGGTCGTGGAGGTTCAAACGCTTCTTCATTTACCCGATCCACTTCAGCAAACACACGCAGCGGTTTCAAACTTTCACTCACTCCAAACAGAAGCGACGACTCAAGCTGCCTGTGGGTGAGACATGCGTCTGTATCGGAAACTATACCGCCGAATTTCGAGAACGGTTGGGCGCAATAATCGCTGAGGGCAAGCTGAAGTCCCTCAACTACGAGCCTCTCGATGTGCTTTGCGGCATGCTGGGCGATGAGAAGTTTACCGACAGACGCCGGGGTGGGCCGTTTTATGGCAGATTTGACAAACTCGGCGCGATAGGCGGTGCCCCTCAAGCGATAAAGATATATGAGCACTCAAACACGAAGCCGATCGCGATACGATGGCGAGTGAACCGCGAGCAACGAGTGACTCTCTTTGGCAGGCCGCTCTTCGACTGGGAACACACGTTCAACCCGATCTACAATCCAGAGGATCGCGATTTTTTTTATCCGTTGGCGACCATCACAGATCGAGGCAACTAGCCGAATGCGGGCACTGTGATCGCTGAAAAGCCGTCCTCATCAGTGGTTTAGAGGTTTCGGACCTAGAACAATCTACCCTGTGTTGGCTCTACGGGAGCATTGTAGTTGACCACCAGCTTCTCACACTTGCTGACATTCTTGCAGAGACTGGCGAGATATTCGTTCTGGTGATTGGCCTCTAAATAGCTAGCGACCCTTTTGAATGTCGGGGCTACAAGCTTCCGACCCGCCTCTATGAGCAGGGACTCTGATGCGGCGTCGTGCAGCAGTGGTTTTATTTCCGACGCTTGAAAGACGAGATGCAAGATCACTCGGTTCATATGAATTGCGACCATATCAGCTCTTGGCGATGGCGACGTTCGCAATTTCAATAACTCTTCATCGACCGCCCGCATGACCTGAACGAGCCGCCATACTCGCGTGCTCGAAAGATTGTCGTGAAATATCTCGGTATATGGCGCGGCATCCGTATCGGCCCAAAGGGCTCCGATCTCTCGCTTCGCCTGAACAGCCAATGCGGCAGACTGAGCGCAGGCTAGGGCTTGAGTCGCCTCAACAATGCTGCAGCCCTCGTTCCCCTTCGGATCAGCTTCTCCCGCCTTGTAGACGTACTTCCGGCGATCAAGTGCAAAGTCGGTGGCAAGTCTGTGTTGCACCGGGTCCATCGCAGCAAACTCTCGATTGCCGACTGCGTTTTGAAGATTTGCGGCCCGAGTTATGCGGCGCACAAACTCCGGTGGGCCTCGTTCAAGGGAGACGATCCTCACTTGAACCCAAATTTGGGGAACATCCGGATCGGTCGTGTCCGGTATCCTCACGCCCGCATTACCAATCGTTCCGACGGTTTGTGCGCCATTTACAATGTTGGCGTTCTCACAGGTAAAAAGCCCGAGCTTGTGCGCCGGTGACCCTGCGAGATTCTTCCCTATCGTGTCGCAGACAATGGTTATGCCGTTGTTGAAGTACCAGAAGCTTTCGGGGTCCGATTTCAGTGTGTCCTGCAGAGCATTGTTCACATCGGAGTTGAACTTGAACAGACGCAAATTCTGACTGAAGAGTGCGTTGCCATGATCGTTCCACCATTTGGCGACCTCGGCAACGTGAACACGTCCATAGAAAGCAAGGAATGGACGGTCGATTTGGCCCCAGTCGTTCAGCGGTATTTGCAGTTTGATTTTGGGCGGCTGAGATTCGGCAGTAATCAACCCGTACACACCAGACTGATCAAAGTGATCAACCCTCGCTATTGGGACCGGGTCGTTCAACTCGGTGATCAGGTCGTCGAGTTTTCGCGTGACGTGGAGGGGGGTCGGCTGGACAGCCGTATGCGCCGTAATCAGCCTCAGTTTGATCGGCCGGTCGGAATACAGAACGGCTCTTACCTCGGCCTCTTTCGCGCGAATCTTTTCATTGAAGCGCTCAAACTTGCCTTGCAACAGATCGCGGATGCCCGCCACAAAAGCAGATGCGCCATCTTGGTCCATCGGCTTGTTGCCATTTTGGCTCCATTTGGATTGAACCAGCAGAAGAGTGTCGGTGTTCTGGTCGAAGCAAATCGCGTCCAACCCACCGTCTCCAAAGCCGTCAGTTACAGCCGTTGAAGCAACCGCTGGCGGAACACTGGCAAAGCTTTTGATACAGAGAGCGGCCAAGGCGCGCGTTAGAAACTGGGTCTGCTTATCTTCTGGCGATCCGCCCCTCACATCTGAAAGGTCGATTAAATTCTGAAACTGGCTTTCAAGAACATGAGTAATGCGAGAAATAGTTAGTTGACTCATCTACTCCTCATCCGTCGGCATTGAGTATCGTATTGGAACCGGCGCTCTCGTGTTGGCACCAAGATAAACCTCATTGTTATACTGGACTGGAACTTCGCGAGATAGTTGTGGAATGGCCTTGTGGTGCGATACTACTCTTAGGCCATGGCGCGTGCCTGTCCCGGACTGTCGCGAGATGGGCAAAAATGTCGGGGCTCGAACCCACCGAAGGTGCGATTCAGGTGTCGAATTCCTCGGGTATTCTTCGGGGTTCGATCTTCAAAAAAGTGAATCGCACCCGTTGATATTGTTGAGAAACCGAAACCCTGCCACTCCTGCCAGCGTCGCTTTATCCCATTGATTTAATGCCGGCATTGTTGGTGCGACAAGCTTCGTTGCGCCATCGCGCGAGATGTTGCGGACAGCCGCTTGGAAGCCCAGCGACCGTGGGCGCCGGGAGCGGAGGGCCGCGAAACCATTCCAGCGCGCGTACGACATGGTCCCGAAACACATGCCTTCAATAATCGCCGGTAGGCGCTGGGGGATTTGATCATGAAGCGGATGCTGTAAGTGCGCCGCTTGCAAGCCTGAAGCGCGGCCGTCGAAAGTTGCCCCGCCGACGTTACCTCGCGGCGGGCTCGAAAGTGTCCATGCCGCCTTCCCGTTCTATTCCCACCACGAATTATTTTGGAGGTTCAATGAAGCTTCGTGTTTGCCTATTCGCACTTGCCTTCTCACTCGCCGCTGTCTGCAATTCTTCGGCAGCACCACTCGCCTACGGCAACTATTACGACGAGTCCGCCACGATGTTTTGCAGTTCCGCTGCGACTTGTCAGCTCGTTTTCGGTCAAACCCCGTCAGACAAGCTCGTCATGATCCGCAATGTGAATTGCGCGATTCGTTCCGGGATTCCCGTGAATTCGGGCTACCTGTTGATCTCGACGACAGTTGGCGGTGCTACAATCTCGCGTTGGTTGCCACTGCCAATCCCGTCTCCCATTGTTGCTGGTAATAGTTACGCCACGAATCTCGAGTCCGGCGGTCGTTTGCTAATAGGTCCGGGGCGATTCCCGACCCTGTCTTTTAATGCCACCGCTGCAACGGATATTTCCCTCATCTGTACCATCAGCGGAGATCTCATCGCCCCAGTTCAGTAGCGATTGATCCTGCCCGTAAACGGTTGACGAGGCCCGGCCCTAACCAGTCCGAGCCTCGTTTTGATTTGGTCGCGCTCGGTGCGGCCCTTGTTGATCATGCCGCCCTGGCGATGTCCCCCTGTCTGCACCAACGGCCGCCACGGACGGGAGCGGGGGAAGCGCGTATGGAGCTCTTCGTCCGGGTCAGATAAACCCTTGATCCTGATCGGCTCTCGCGGGCCTGCCGTGGAGCCGGGCGGGTCGGGGGCCGACCGCTCGCACCTTGACCTTTGGCCCCATCCGCAGTAGATACCCCGCACTCGCAGCCGGCCCGTTAAACGCGGATTTCCGGCGCGGCTTTGAAATCCCCCCGAACAATCGAGCCCGGTTTTCCGGCTCATCCTTCGAGACAGAGGGCTGGGCCACAGGCGGCTGTTCGGATCCCTGAAATCCTTAATGGCGTCTCAAACGATGGCAGTCAGCCCGTTCAAGTTCTTGCAGGAAGTGCGCTCGGAGACCGCCAAGGTCACCTGGCCGACCCGTCGTGAGACCACGATCACCACCATCATGGTGTTCGTGATGGTCGCCGTGGCCTCGGTCTTCTTCTTCGCCGCCGACCAGATCATCCGTTACCTCATCACCTTCCTTTTGGGCATTCACTGATGGCTACAGCAACGGCTCAACTGTCCGACAAGCGCTGGTACATCGTCCACGCCTACTCGAACTTCGAGAAAAAGGTCGCCGAATCGATCCGCGAGCAGGCCAAGCAGCGTGGGCTCGAGGAGCTGTTCGAGCTGGTGCTGGTTCCGACCGAGAAGGTCACAGAAGTGCGCCGCGGCCGCAAGATCGACGCCGAGCGCAAGTTCTTCCCGGGTTACGTGCTGGTGAAGATGAAGCTGACCGACGAGGCGTTTCATCTGATCAAGAACACGCCGAAGGTTACGGGCTTCCTCGGCGCCGAGAACAAGCCGATGCCGATCTCGGAAGCCGAAGCCATGCGCATCCTGCACCAGGTGCAGGAGGGCGTGGAACGGCCGAAGGCGTCGGTGTCGTTCGAGATCGGCGAGAACGTGCGCGTGGCCGACGGCCCGTTCGCCTCGTTCTCGGGTGTGGTCGAGGAAATCGACGAGGCGCGCTCGCGCGTGAAGGTCGCAGTGTCGATCTTCGGCCGCGCCACGCCGGTCGAGCTGGAATTCGGTCAGGTCGAGAAGGTCTGACCGGGTAACGCGGGAAGCCGAGAGGCTTCCGGCAAAGAGAGGCCGTGGGAGGGAGAGGGCGGTTGCCAGCCGCATCCGACCCAGACCACGAACCTGAAACCGCCGGCAATCGCCGGCACAACAGGAGTGATACATGGCAAAGAAAGTGACCGGATACCTGAAGCTTCAGGTCCCGGCCGGTGCGGCGAATCCCTCGCCCCCGATCGGTCCCGCGCTCGGTCAGCGCGGTCTCAACATCATGGAGTTCTGCAAGGCGTTCAACGCCCAGACCCAGAAGGAAGAGAAGAACACCCCGATTCCCGTCGTGATCACGATCTACGCCGATCGTTCATTCACCTTCGAGATGAAGACCCCCCCGATGTCCTTCTTCCTCAAGCAGGCTGCCAAGATCCAGTCCGGCTCGAAGGCGCCGGGCCGTGACAAGGCCGGCAAGGTGACCAAGGCGCAAGTGCGCGAGATCGCCGAGAAGAAGATGAAGGATCTCAATTGCGACACCATCGAATCGGCCATGAAGATGGTCGAGGGCTCTGCCCGTTCGATGGGTCTGGAAGTGGCGGGGTAAGCGGTCATGGCAATCGGAAAGCGTTTGAACAAAGCCCGCGAAGGTGTTGACCGCGAAAAGCTTTACCCGCTCGCGGACGCCATCAAGATGGTCAAGGAACGCGCGAAAGCGAAGTTCGACGAGACCATCGAGGTCGCGATCAATCTCGGCGTCGATCCGCGTCACGCCGACCAGATGGTCCGCGGTGTCGTGACCCTGCCGAACGGCACCGGCCGTACGCTGCGCGTCGGTGTGTTCGCCCGTGGCGCCAAGGCTGACGAGGCCAAGGCTGCAGGTGCCGACGTCGTCGGTGCCGAGGACCTGGTCGAGAAGGTGCAGAACGGCTCGATCGATTTCGACCGCTGCATCGCCACTCCCGACATGATGCCGCTGGTCGGCCGTCTCGGTAAGGTGCTGGGCCCGCGCGGCCTGATGCCGAACCCGAAGATCGGCACCGTGACCATGGACGTCACCGGTGCGGTGAAGGGTGCCAAGGGCGGCTCGGTCGAGTTCCGTGTCGAGAAGGCCGGCATCCTGCAGGCCGGCGTCGGCAAGGCCTCGTTCTCCGAGGACAAGCTGGTCGAGAACATCAAGGCTCTGGCTGACGCTGTCACTAAGGCGAAGCCGGCTGGTTCCAAGGGCACCTACATCCAGCGCGTTGCGGTGTCCTCGACGATGGGCCCGGGCGTGAAGGTCGAGCCGGGCACCATTCTCGGCTAAGGTTTGGAAATTGCATGAGGCGAGGGGCGGAATTGGGCAACCGATTCCGCCCCTCGTCGTTTGTGGCGGCGCTTACCGGAAACAAGAACAATGGCTGACAAGGTCCTGATCTATTCGCGCTTTCCCAAGACGATGATGGCGCGCTTCGCCGAGCGGTTCGAGCTGCTCGACACCGGTGGCAAGCCTGCTCATGAGGTGTTTTCGGCGGACGAGCTCGGCGGCATTCGCGCGATGCTGACCGCAGGCGGCTCGCCGCTGGGGGCCGAGGCGATGGACCTGTTTCCAAAGCTCGGCGCCATCGTCTGCTACGGCACCGGCTATGACGGCGTCGACCTCAGGGCCGCCGTCGCCCGCAACATCGCGGTCGGCCACAGCCCAGGCGCCAATGCGGCCTCGGTTGCCGACATCGCGATGACACTGATGCTGGCGACGACCCGCCGGATCCTGGTCGCCGACCAATATGTCCGCAGCGGTGATTGGGCCGCCTCAAAGCAGTCGCCGATGATGCGCCCGCAGGCCGGCATGCCCGGCCGCCGCATCGGCGTCTACGGCATGGGCGAGATCGGCCGCAAGATCGCCGCCCGCTGCGCCGCCTTCGAAAGCGAGGTCGGCTATTTCAGCCGCACCAAATACGATTTGCCCTATCAGTATTTCTCCTCGCTGGAGGCGCTGGCCGACTGGTGCAGCGTGCTGATGATCGCGGTCCGGGCAGGGGCGGACACCCAGCACGTCGTCAGCGCCGATATCCTGAAGCGCCTCGGCGCGGACGGCTATGTCGTCAACATCTCGCGCGGCTCGGTCATCGACGAGAAGGCCCTGGTCGCGGCCTTGACCGACAAGGCCATCGCAGGTGCCGGCCTCGACGTGTTCGAGAAGGAACCGCACACCCCCGACGCGCTGACCGCGCTCCCGAACGTGGTGTTCGCCCCCCATATCGGCGGCCACACGCTCGAATCGCACGTCGCCATGCAGAACTGCGTGCTGGCGAACCTGAGCGCGTTTTTCGAGGGCAAGCCGCTGCCCCATGGGGTCAAATCGGCCTGAATCGGCCCTTATCGGGCGGCCTCAAGCCCCGCCGGCAACGAATTGGAACTGGTGCGAATTTTGCTCTTGGCAAGCCGGCGGAGAGCGGTTAAAGAACCGCTTCCGGACGCGCCGGCCTCGGCTGGCGCGTTCGTGCACGCATTCCGAAAACCCGACACGACAGGAGATCATTCCTTTTCAGGACGTCCGTAAGGATTTGCCGGAAAAGGAAGGAAAATCCGTCGGCCGGTTGGGATGCGGGCAGGGGTCGGGCGGTTCGCCGGCTGACCTTGTCCTGTCCAAGACTGCAGGCGCCTGCGGGGAATTTCGATTTCTCAACGGCTTAATCGCATGGCCTGCATAGACGGGTGAAGACCGGATTTCACTTCGCACCCAGCTCTAAAGGCTGGTTTCGCGAAATTGGTCTGGTTCGGACCTCGACACGCCGTGGGCCCCAAACGGGCTCCCGGAGGGCAGGCTTTGAATTGTCGTCTCGCCCGGCGCGTGTCCGATGGGTTTTGACCCTGAGGTTCAGGTTTTGGGTGGGACGATGGGTGCAACCCGGCGGTCCCGCTTTCGCGATGACCGCCAACCGGAAAGAGCTTGCTGTGGAACGAGCGGCAAAAAAAGACGCGGTCGAACAGCTCAATGGGGTCTTCAAGACCACGAGCGTCGCGATCGTTGCTCAATATTCCGGCCTGACCGTTGCCCAGATGCAGAAGCTGCGCATGCAGATGAAGCAGGCTGGCGCCTCGGTGAAGGTCTCGAAGAACCGTCTCGCCAAAATTGCTCTTGAAGGCACTGACGTCGTTGCCATCGGCCCCATGCTGAAGGGACCGACCGTGATCGCCACTTCGAGCGATCCGGTAGCGGCGCCAAAGGTCGCCGTCGAATTCGCCAAGGCGAACGAAAAGTTCGTCATCATTGGCGGCTCGATGGGAAAGACCGTCCTGAATGTCGACAGCGTGAAGGCGCTTGCCTCGCTGCCGTCGCTTGACGAACTGCGCGGCAAGATCGTCGGCCTCATCGTGGCCCCGGCGACCAAGCTGGCTCAGCTCGCCAACGCGCCCGCGGGCAAGCTCGCGCGCGTCATCCAGGCTCATGCCTCAAAGGGCGAAGCGGCCTGACGCCCTTCGCAAAACTCAAACCCGAACCAGACTTACACCTAAGGAAACTGAACAATGGCTGACTTGCAGAAGATCGTTGACGACCTCTCGAGCCTCACCGTGCTCGAAGCCGCTGAACTCGCGAAGCTCCTCGAAGAGAAGTGGGGCGTTTCGGCTGCCGCGGCTGTCGCCGTGGCCGGCCCGGCTGGCGGTGGCGCTGCCGCTGCTCCGGCGGAAGAGAAGACCGAGTTCACGGTCGTTCTCGCCTCGGCTGGCGACAAGAAGATCGAGGTCATCAAGGAAGTCCGCGCCATCACCGGTCTCGGCCTGAAGGAAGCGAAGGACCTCGTCGAGGGTGCTCCGAAGCCGCTGAAGGAAGGCGTGAACAAGGAAGAAGCCGAGAAGATCAAGGCCCAGATCGAGAAGGCTGGCGCCAAGGTCGAGCTCAAGTAAGCACCGCTTACTGGTACGAGATCCCGGGCGCGCTTCAGGCGGTGCCCGGGATCTTGGTCCCCTCGAGAGGGCGGGCCGGATGCAAAAGGCGTGCGACGGAACCTCCCGACGTAGGCCGAACACGAAAAAGTGTGGGGATTTGAGGGTTTGACCCTCGAATCTGCACTATTGTCGCCCCATATCGGGTCGACAGCACGAAAGCGCGGTGGGCAGGGAGGCCGGATTTCCCTGTAAGCCGTTGGGAGAGCAGGCTATTTCGGGCTTTTGCAGTCCGTGAAGACGATCGTTGTGACGGGCGGGCGCGCCTATGCGCCCCGCGCGTCGTTTTGCGTTTTGAAGGTCTGAAGAACAGATTCAGGACATTCCCGCCTGAGACTGAGCCTCCGGCCCCCAAAGCGGGTTCGAAAAATTCAACCCGGGGAGCGGCGGCAGCCGCGTTCCGGACGGTGCGCCCAGAGCGGGCGACGAAAATGAGAGGCCACGATGGCGCAGCAGACATTCACCGGTCGCAAACGTGTTCGCAAGTTCTTCGGACACATCAAGGAAGTCGCCGAGATGCCGAACCTCATCGAGGTTCAGAAGGCGTCCTATGACCAGTTCCTGATGGTGGATGAGCCCACCGGCGGCCGTCTCGACGAGGGTCTGCAGGCGGTGTTCCGCTCGGTGTTCCCGATCTCCGACTTCTCGGGCACCTCAATGCTGGAATTCGTCCGTTACGAGTTCGAGCAGCCGAAATACGACGTCGACGAGTGCCGCCAGCGCGGCATGACCTTCGCGGCTCCCCTCAAGGTGACGCTGCGCCTCATCGTGTTCGATATCGACGAGGAAACCGGCGCGAAGTCGGTGAAGGACATCAAGGAGCAGGACGTCTACATGGGCGACATCCCGCTCATGACAATGAACGGCACCTTCATCGTCAACGGCACCGAGCGCGTCATCGTCTCGCAGATGCACCGTTCGCCCGGCGTGTTCTTCGACCACGACAAGGGCAAGACTCATTCCTCGGGCAAGCTGCTGTTCGCCGCCCGCGTGATCCCGTATCGCGGCTCCTGGCTCGACATCGAGTTCGACGCCAAAGACATCGTCTATGCGCGTATCGACCGTCGCCGCAAGCTTCCGGTGACGTCGCTGATGTTCGCCCTCGGCCTCGACGGCGAGGCGATCCTGTCCACGTTCTACAAGAAGATCCTCTACAAGCGGACCAAGGAAGGCTGGCGCGTTCCGTTCGATGCCAACCGTTTCCGCGGCTACTCGACCGTCAACGATCTGATCGATGCCGATACCGGCAAGGTCGTGCTCGAGGCCGGCAAGAAGCTCACTGTCCGTGCCGCCCGCCAGCTCCAGGAGAAGGGGCTGAAGGCGCTGCGTCTGTCGGATGAGGAGCTCGTCGGCAACTATCTCGCCGAGGACCTCGTCAACCCGAAGACCGGTGAGATCCACGCCGAAGCCGGTGAGGAAATCACCGACAAGAACATGAAGGCGCTCAACGAGCAGGGCTACAAGGAGCTGCCGCTGCTCGACATCGACCACGTCAATGTCGGCCCCTACATCCGCAACACGCTCTCGGCCGACAAGAACATGACGCGCGAGGACGCGCTGTTCGACATCTACCGCGTGATGCGTCCGGGTGAGCCGCCGACGCTGGATTCGGCGCAGGCCATGTTCCAGTCGCTGTTCTTCGACGCCGAGCGTTACGACCTCTCCGCGGTCGGCCGCGTCAAGATGAACATGCGCCTCGACCTCGATGCGCCCGACACCCAGCGTACGCTGCGCAAGGAAGACATCCTCTCCGTCATCAAGACGCTGGTGGACCTGCGCGACGGCAAGGGCGAGATCGACGACATCGACCATCTCGGCAACCGCCGTGTGCGCTCGGTCGGCGAGCTCATGGAGAACCAGTACCGCATCGGCCTCCTGCGTATGGAGCGCGCGATCAAGGAGCGCATGTCCTCGGTCGACATCGACACGGTCATGCCGCAGGACCTGATCAACGCGAAGCCGGCGGCTGCCGCCGTGCGCGAGTTCTTCGGCTCCTCGCAGCTCTCGCAGTTCATGGACCAGACCAACCCGCTGTCGGAGATCACCCACAAGCGCCGCCTGTCGGCGCTTGGACCGGGCGGTCTGACCCGCGAGCGCGCCGGCTTCGAAGTGCGCGACGTGCATCCGACCCATTACGGCCGTATCTGCCCGATCGAGACGCCGGAAGGTCCGAACATCGGTCTGATCAACTCGCTCGCGACCTTCGCGCGCGTGAACAAGTACGGCTTCGTCGAGACGCCTTATCGCAAGGTGAAGGACGGCCGCGTCACCGACGAGGTCGTGTACCTCTCGGCGATGGAAGAGGGCCGCTACACGGTCGCGCAGGCCAACGTGCCGCTCGATCCGAAGGGCCGCTTCACCGAAGACCTCGTGGTCTGCCGTCACGCCGGCGAAGTCTTGCCGGTGACGCCGGACAAGGTCGACTACATGGACGTGTCGCCGAAGCAGCTCGTTTCGGTCGCCGCGGCGCTGATCCCGTTCCTCGAGAACGACGACGCCAACCGCGCGCTGATGGGCTCGAACATGCAGCGCCAGGCGGTGCCGCTGGTTCGCGCCGAGGCGCCGTTCGTCGGCACCGGCATGGAAGGCGTGGTTGCGCGTGACTCGGGCGCTGCGATTGCGGCGCGCCGTTCGGGCGTGATCGACCAGATCGACGCGACCCGCGTCGTCATTCGCGCCACGGAAGATCTCGATCCGACCAAGTCGGGCGTCGATATCTACCGTCTGATGAAGTACCAGCGCTCCAACCAGTCGACCTGCATCAACCAGCGTCCGCTGGTGAAGGTCGGCGACATCGTCAAGAAGGGCGATATCATCGCCGACGGTCCCTCGACCGATCTCGGCGAACTCGCGCTCGGCCGGAACGTGCTCGTCGCGTTCATGCCCTGGAACGGCTACAACTTCGAAGACTCGATCCTGCTCTCCGAGCGGATCGTGAAGGAAGACGTCTTCACCTCGATCCACATCGAGGAGTTCGAGGTGATGGCCCGCGACACCAAGCTCGGGCCTGAGGAAATCACCCGCGACATTCCGAACGTCTCGGAAGAAGCGCTGAAGAACCTCGACGAAGCCGGTATCGTCTACATCGGCGCGGAAGTGCGCGCCGGCGACATCCTGGTCGGCAAGATCACGCCGAAGGGCGAAAGCCCGATGACGCCGGAAGAAAAGCTCCTGCGCGCCATCTTCGGCGAAAAGGCCTCCGACGTTCGCGACACCTCGCTGCGCGTTCCCCCGGGGGTGCAGGGCACGATCGTGGAAGTCCGCGTGTTCAACCGCCACGGCGTCGACAAGGACGAGCGTGCGCTGGCGATCGAGCGGGAAGAGATCGAGCGTCTGGCCAAGGACCGCGACGACGAGCAGGCGATCCTGGACCGCAACGTCTACAACCGTCTTGCCGAGCTGCTCGAAGGGCGGCAGGGCATTGCCGGTCCGAAGGGCTTCAAGAAGGACACCAAGATCACCCGTGCGGTGCTCGAGGAGTACCCGAAGTCGCAGTGGTGGCTGTTCGCCTCGCCGAACGACAAGCTGATGGCCGAGATCGAGGCCATGCGGAAGCAGTACGACGAGTCGAAGAAGGGGCTTGAGCAGCGCTTCCTCGACAAGGTCGAGAAGCTTCAGCGCGGTGACGAATTGCCGCCCGGCGTGATGAAGATGGTCAAGGTCTTCGTCGCGGTGAAGCGCAAGATCCAGCCCGGCGACAAGATGGCCGGCCGTCACGGCAACAAGGGCGTGGTGTCGAAGATCGTGCCGATCGAGGACATGCCGTTCCTCGAAGACGGTACGCACGCCGACATCGTGCTCAATCCGCTGGGCGTGCCCTCGCGCATGAACGTCGGACAGATCCTCGAGACCCATCTCGGCTGGGCCTGCGCCGGCCTCGGCAAGCGTATCGGCCAGACGGTCGATGCCTATTTGTCGAAGCAGGACATCAAGCCGCTGAAGGAAACCTTGAAGAAGGTCTACGGCGAGGACGAGACCATCAAGACGCTCAACGACAACGAGCTGCTTGAACTCGGTCACAACCTCAGCCGCGGTGTTCCGATCGCGACGCCGGTGTTCGACGGCGCCAAGGAAGCCGACATCGAGGAGATGCTGAAGCTTGCCGGTCTCGACGCTTCGGGTCAGTCGACCGTCTATGACGGCCGCACCGGCGATGCCTTCGATCGCAAGGTGACGGTGGGCTACATCTACATGCTCAAGCTGCACCATCTCGTCGACGACAAGATCCATGCGCGTTCGATCGGTCCGTACTCGCTCGTCACTCAGCAACCGCTGGGCGGCAAGGCGCAGTTCGGCGGCCAGCGCTTCGGCGAAATGGAGGTGTGGGCGCTCGAGGCTTACGGCGCGGCGTACACGCTCCAGGAAATGCTGACGGTGAAGTCGGACGACGTCGCCGGCCGTACCAAGGTGTACGAGGCGATCGTGCGCGGCGACGACACGTTCGAGGCCGGTATTCCGGAATCGTTCAACGTGCTGGTCAAGGAAATGCGCTCGCTCGGCCTCAACGTCGACCTGCACAACTCCAAGGTGGGACCGGCGCCGACGTCGGAAGCCGCCGAGTAATACGACCTTTCATGCCCGGCCCTCTCACGGCCGGGCATTGGCGCCCTTCCCGAGGCCTTGAGGGCAGGGCGCCCCGCTAAGTGATTTTCGAATTTGCGGCCGGAGGCGACCGGCACGCGAGGAGAAGACGATGAACCAAGAAATTATGAATCTCTTCAACCCGACGACGCCGGCTCAGGTCTTCGACCAGATCCGGATCTCGATCGCGTCCCCAGAGAAGATTCTGTCCTGGTCCTACGGCGAGATCAAGAAGCCGGAGACCATCAACTACCGTACCTTCAAGCCCGAGCGCGACGGCCTGTTCTGCGCCCGCATCTTCGGACCGATCAAGGACTATGAGTGCTTGTGCGGCAAGTACAAGCGCATGAAGTACAAGGGCATCATCTGCGAGAAGTGCTCGGTCGAGGTCACGCTGTCGCGCGTCCGGCGCGAGCGCATGGGCCATATCGAGCTCGCGGCCCCCGTTGCCCACATCTGGTTCCTGAAGTCGCTGCCCTCGCGCATCGGCCTTCTGCTGGACATGACGCTGAAGGATCTCGAGCGGATCCTCTACTTCGAATATTACGTCGTTCTCGAGCCGGGTCTCACCGCGCTCAAGGACCGTCAGCTGCTGTCGGAAGACGAGTATCTGAAGGCGCAGGACGAGTACGGCCAGGACAGCTTCACCGCCATGATCGGCGCCGAAGCGATCCGCGAGCTGCTCAAGGGCATGGACCTCGAGAAGCTCGAAGCTTCCTTGCGCATCGAGATGCAGGAGACCGACTCCGACATCAAGCACAAGAAGCTCGCCAAGCGCCTGAAGATTGTGGAAGCGTTCCGCCACTCCGGCAACAAGCCGGAATGGATGATCATGACCGTGGTTCCGGTGATTCCGCCGGACCTGCGTCCGCTGGTGCCGCTCGACGGCGGCCGCTTCGCGACCTCGGACCTCAACGACCTCTACCGCCGCGTCATCAACCGCAACAACCGCTTGAAGCGGCTGATGGAGCTGCGCGCGCCTGACATCATCATCCGCAACGAGAAGCGCATGCTTCAGGAAGCGGTCGATGCGCTGTTCGACAACGGCCGCCGCGGCCGCGTCATCACCGGCGCCAACAAGCGCCCGCTGAAGTCGCTCGCCGACATGCTCAAGGGCAAGCAGGGCCGGTTCCGTCAGAACCTGCTCGGCAAGCGCGTCGACTATTCGGGCCGTTCGGTGATCGTGGTCGGTCCCGAGCTGCGCCTGCATCAGTGCGGCCTGCCGAAGAAGATGGCGCTCGAGCTGTTCAAGCCGTTCATCTATTCGCGGCTTGACGCTAAGGGCCTGTCCACCACGGTGAAGCAGGCCAAGAAGCTGGTCGAGAAGGAGCGGCCCGAGGTCTGGGACATCCTGGACGAGGTCATCCGCGAGCATCCGGTGCTGCTGAACCGCGCGCCGACGCTGCATCGCCTCGGCATCCAGGCGTTCGAGCCCGTGCTGATCGAGGGTAAGGCGATCCAGCTTCACCCGCTGGTCTGCTCCGCGTTCAACGCCGACTTCGACGGCGACCAGATGGCCGTGCACGTCCCGCTGTCGCTCGAAGCGCAGCTGGAAGCGCGCGTGCTGATGATGTCGACCAACAACATCCTGCATCCGGCGAACGGTCAGCCGATCATCGTGCCGTCGCAGGACATCGTGCTCGGTCTCTACTACGTCTCGATCATGCGCGAAGGCCTGCCCGGCGAGGGCAAGGTGTTCGGCGACATGGCCGAGCTCGAGCACGCGCTGCACGCGAAGGTCATCCACCTCCACACCAAGATCAAGTACCGGTGGGAAGGCATGGACGAGACCGGCAAGGTCTCCAAGCGCTGGATCGAGACCACCGCCGGCCGCGTCATGCTCGGCAATCTGCTGCCGAAGAACCCGCGCGTCACGTACGAGATCATCAACAAGCTGATGACCAAGCGCGAGATCTCGGGCGTCATCGACCAGGTCTACCGTCACTGCGGTCAGAAGGAGACTGTGATCTTCTGCGACCGCATCATGGCGCTCGGCTTCTACAACGCGTTCAAGGCCGGCATCTCGTTCGGCAAGGACGACATGGTCGTGCCGAACTCCAAGTGGAAGATCGTCGACACCACCCGTACGCTGGCGAAGGATTTCGAGCAGCAGTACAACGACGGTCTGATCACCCATGGCGAGAAGTACAACAAGGTCGTCGACGCCTGGTCGAAGGCCACGGAAGAAATCGCCAAGGCGATGATGAAGGAGATCTCCTCCACCAAGAAGACGGCGAGTGGAGCGGATGCCGACATCAACTCGATCTACATGATGGCTCACTCCGGTGCCCGCGGTTCGCCGGCCCAGATGCGCCAGCTCGCCGGCATGCGCGGCCTGATGGCCAAGCCGTCGGGTGAGATCATCGAGACGCCGATCATCTCGAACTTCAAGGAAGGCCTCTCGGTTCTCGAGTACTTCAACTCGACCCACGGCGCCCGTAAGGGCCTCGCGGACACCGCGTTGAAGACCGCGAACTCGGGTTACCTGACCCGTCGTCTGGTCGACGTCGCGCAGGACTGCATCATCACGCAGTCGGACTGCGGCACCAAGCTCGGCATCAAGATGCGCGCCATCGTCGATGCCGGCACCGTGGTCGCTTCGCTCGGCTCGCGCATCCTCGGACGCACGGCCTGCGAAGACATCCGTGACAGCTCCGGCAAGGTGATCATCAAGCGCGACACGCTGATGGAGGAAAGCCATCTGGACGCCATCCAGCAGGGTGGTGTGCAGGAGGTGAAGATCCGCTCGGCACTGACCTGCGAACTCGTCAACGGCATCTGCGGCAAGTGCTACGGCCGCGACCTCGCCCGCGGCACGCCGGTCAACCACGGCGAAGCGGTCGGCGTCATCGCGGCGCAGTCGATCGGCGAGCCGGGCACCCAGCTCACCATGCGCACCTTCCACATCGGTGGTGCGGCGCAGCTCAACGAGCAGTCCTTCGTCGAAGCCAATTTCGACGGCAAGATCGTGATCAGGAACAAGGCCATCGCCCGCAACAGCGAAGGTCACCTGGTGGCGATGGTGCGCAACATGGTGGTGGCGATCGTCGATGCCGACGGCACCGAGCGTGCGACGCACCGCGTCCAGTACGGCTCGCGTCTGCATGTCGACGAGGGCGACATGGTCAAGCGCGGCCAGCGCGTCGTCGAGTGGGATCCCTACACCCGTCCGCTCCTCACCGAAGTCGAAGGAACCATCGGCTTCGAGGATCTGGTCGAGGGGCAGTCGATCTCGGAAACGCTCGACGAGGCCACCGGTATCGCCAAGCGCGTGGTCATCGACTGGCGCTCGACCCGCGGCGGCTCGGACCTGCGTCCGGCCATCGTGGTCAAGGGCAAGGACGGCAAGGTGCTCAAGCTCGCCCGTGGCGGCGATGCCCGCTACATGCTGTCGGTCGACGCCATTCTCTCGGTCGACGTCGGAGCCAAGGTCAATCCGGGCGACATCCTCGCCCGTGTCTCGACCGAAAGCGCCAAGACGCGTGACATCACCGGCGGTCTGCCGCGGGTGGCGGAACTGTTCGAGGCACGGCGTCCGAAGGATGCGGCGATCATCGCCGAAATCGCGGGCACCATCCGGTTCGGGCGCGACTACAAGAACAAGCGTCGCATCTCGATTGAGCCGATGGACAAGACCGAGGAGCCGCGCGAGTACCTGATCCCGAAGGGCAAGCACATCCACCTTCAGGACGGCGACGTCGTCGAAAAGGGCGACTTCATCGTTGAAGGCAACCCGGCGCCGCACGACATCCTTGCGGTCAAGGGCATCGAGGAGCTTGCGGCCTACCTGGTCAACGAAATCCAGGAGGTCTACCGGCTCCAGGGCGTGCTCATCAACGACAAGCACATCGAGGTGATTGTCCGTCAGATGCTCCAGAAGGTGGAAGTCACCGACCAGGGCGACACGGACATGATCTCCGGCGAGCAGGTCGACAAGATCGAGTTCGACGCGCTGAACGAGAAGGCCAAGGAAGAGGGCAAGAAGCCCGCCACGGGAACGCCGGTTCTGCTCGGCATCACCAAGGCGAGCCTGCAGACCCGCTCGTTCTTCTCGGCGGCTTCGTTCCAGGAGACCACCCGCGTCCTCACGGAAGCGGCGGTCAACGGCAAGGTCGATCCGCTCGAGGGCCTCAAGGAGAACGTCATCGTCGGCCGGCTGATCCCGGCGGGCACTGGCGCCTCCATGGCCAAGATCCGCGAAGTCGCGATGAAGCGCGACAAGCTGATCCTGGACGAGCGCGAGAAGCAGGCGGCCGTCGTGCCGCCGGCCGCGCCGGAAGCCGAGCCCATGGCACTGCCGCCCGCGGAATAATGGTTCATCCGTAGGAATACGAGGACAACGAAAAGGCCGGCGAAAGCCGGCCTTTTTGCTGCTTTGTTTGCCTGTTGCGGTGCAGGATCAACCTTTGTTCATCTTTCCTTCAGACGCAAAAGCGCTTCTGCTAGGGGAGCTTAGACCGGTGGATCCCGTGACGGGGGCAGGGCCGGAGACCACGGAACTGATATGCTTGATCTCGCAATCGTAGGCGGCGGCCCCGGCGGGCTGATGAGTGCCTGGTACCTGAAGCGTAAGCTCGGCGACCTCTGCCGCATCACCATCTATGAAGCGTCCGACCGGCTCGGCGGCAAGATCGTCACTCGCAAATTCGATTCGGCGCCCGCGATGTACGAGGCCGGCGTTGCCGAGATCTACGACTACTCGATGACGGGTCCCGATCCGCTGCGCGAGCTGATCCAGCATTTCGGCCTGCAGACGATTCCGATGGACGCCGAGCAGGTGCAGTTCGGCGGCGAGCTGCTCAACGACGTTCCGGGCATGCGCCGCAAATACGGCGCCAAGACCGCGGATGCGATCGAGTCGTTCCGCAAGCGCTGCGCCGAGGCGATGTCGCCGATCGAATATTACGAAGGCGTCGGCGCCCACGACAACGAGAATCCCTGGGCCTACAAGACCGCCGAGCAGGTGCTCGACGAGGAGGTCGAGGACGAGACCGCCAAGCGATTCTTCAAGGTGATGGCGCGCTCGGACATCGCGACCGAGAGCCACAACACCAACGGCCTCAACGCGCTCAAGAACTACCTGATGGATGTCGACGGCTATATCGGCCTCTATTCCATCCAGAACGGCAACGAGCAGCTGGTTGAGTGCCTGCAGTCGGAAGTGAATGCCGACATCCAGCTCAATCATCGCGTGCTCACCGTCGGCAAGGCGCCGACCGGCCGCTACCAGCTCAAGATGATGAACGGCAAGGGGCCGGAGACGCGCGATTTCGATCTCGTGCTGGTCTGCCTGCCGCATTCCTGGCTCGCCACGCTCGGCTGGGAAGGCGAGCAGCTGCGCAAGTCGATGGTCAAGCACGTCTCCTATTTCGACCGTCCGGCGCACTATTTGCGCGTCTCGATCCTGTTCGATACCCCGTTCTGGGGCGAGAAGATTCCCGGCGCCTGGTTCATGTCGGAAGCCTTCGGCGGCTGCTGCGTCTACAACGAGGGCGCGCGCCACGACGTCGGCAAGCACGGCGTGCTGAACTGGCTCATTCCCGGCTCCGACGCGCTGGCCTTCGCGAACCTGACGGACCAGGAGCTGATCGACGCCGCGCTGAAATCGCTGCCGGCCTCGCTCGGCGATGCACGTGCGCATTTTCTGGAAGGCAAGATCCACCGCTGGCTGTCGTCGGTGAACGCGCTGCCGGGCGGTCTGCCCGTGCGCGACGTCATGACCAACCACCGGCCCGAGCCGAAGGAACATCCCGGCATCGTCGTGGTCGGCGACTATCTGTTCGATTCGACACTGAACGGTCTGCTCGACTCCTCTGATGCGGCGACCGACATCATCCTCACCGAGATGATGCGCCTGCGCCGCGAGCGCGCGCAGGAGGAGGGGGAGGTCTCGGACAAGATCGACCGCGACTATTTCGAGAATTATCGCGGCCTCGGCCCCTATAGTGAGGTGTGGAAGCAGTTCACCGATCCCGATTACCTCAGCGAGCTGATCGGCATCGTCTGGGGCAAGGCCAAGGGCGCCAAGCTGCTGGTCGCGGGCTCGGCCAGCGGCGAGCTGGTCGGCGCGCTGCGCGATCGCGGCATCGACGCCTGGGGCATCGAGAACAACCGCGCCATCCACGCCAAAACGCCGAAGGCGCTGAAGAAGTACAACAAGCTCGGCTCGATCACCGACATGCCGTTCAAGGACGGCTCCTTCGACTTCGTGTTCGAGACCAGCCTCTGCCACATTTCCCCGAAGCAGGTGGTCCGCGCAATCCGCGAGCTCAACCGCGTGGTCAAGACCGGCCTCGTGTTCGGCTCGATCACCTCGGACATGGCATCGGTGGTGATCGACCGCTACGACCTGCTGCGCGGGGTCAAGAAGCTCGGCACCTGGTGGGAATGGTCGGAACTGTTCTTCGGCAACGGCTTCGACCTGTCGATGCACCGCAAGGACTGCACAGATGCGCTCTGGGAGGCGACGCTCGCCGCGGGCAAGGGCCCGGGCCAGTGGTACGCCGACGCCGATAGTCTGCGCTATTCCTTCTTCGACAAGGTCGAAGACGAGGACGACGACTAGTCGCAAGGGTCGGGTGAATTCGCCAATTGCTTTGCCGAATTCATCCTGATCGCATAGAATCGGTGCGATAGCGGTTGCCGCTATTTCCTGCGTTCTCTGCGGTCATGCCGGCCGTCAACATCGGTTGGTTTCATGGCGTCCAAGCCTCTCTCGCCCGACAAACAGAAGCTCGCCGCCGACGAGGCGGCCGAGCTCGACGACAAGCTCGCCGTCGCCAAGCCCGATCTCGAAGACGACGAGGACGACGAAGACGAGGAGGACGACGAGCTGGAGATCGATGACGACGATGAGGATGAGGACCTCGTCGTCTTTACCGCACGCGAGGCCGCCGGCGCGCTTGCGACGATCCTGGGTTTCGTCAAGCCGTTCCTCGCCGACTACAAGCGGATGCTGTCATTCGTGGCGTTCGGCGTCGTCGTCGAGACGCTGTTCAACGTCATCATGCCGCTCAGCCTGAAGTACCTGATCGACGATGCGCTCGGCGAGGAGGACTTCCATGCGCTCTACAAGATCCTCGGCGTGCTCGCGGTCGCCGGCATCTTCACCTCGATCATCGCGGTCTGGTACGAGCGTTGGGACGCGCGGCTGGCCGCCTGCATCATTTCCGACGTCCGCAAGCGCCTGTTCGAGCACGTCCAGGATCTGCCGGCGGCCTATTTCGGCCGCACCAAGCGCGGCGAGATCCTGTCGCGTTTCTCGGTCGACCTCTCGGCGTTCGAAGGCTCGGTGAAGACCTTCGCCAACAGCGCGGCGCTGCCGTTCCTGGAACTGATCGCCGGCATCATCCTGATGTTTTTTTTGAACTGGCAGCTCGCGGTCGTCGCGCTGCTGGTGTTCCCGATCACGCTGATCGGCCCGCGCATCCTCACCCCGAAGGCGGTGCAGGCCAATTACGAGCAGAAGCAGAACGAGAGCGCGCTGCTCGGCATGGTGCAGGAGAACGTCGCGGCGCAGGCGGTGATCAAGGCGTTCAGCCTGCAGCGCAAGATGTTCGGCTTCTTCCGCTTCCGCAACGACGAGACCCGCAACAAGATCGCCTCGGCGGCGTTCCTGTCGACCATGGTGGAGCGCACCGTCACCATCTCGGTGCTGATGCTGCACCTCGTGGTGCTCGCGATCGGCGCGTATCTGGCGACCAAGGGCCAGATCACCATCGGCACCTTCGTCACCTTCGAGAGCGCGTTCTGGGAGGTGTCCTACAACATCGCCCATGTGATGCATTTCATCCCGGTGTCGATCTCCTCGGCCGCCGCGATCCGCCACATCCAGGAACTGCTGGACGAGCCGACCCGCGGCGCCGATCGTCCCGGCGCGCCCGATCTGCCGCGCATCACCAACGACATCACCTTCGACCACGTCACCTTCCAGTACGAAAACAGTCAGACGCCGGTGCTGGACAATCTCAGCCTCAAGCTCAAAGTCGGCAAGAGCATCGCCGTCGTCGGCCCCTCGGGCTCCGGCAAGAGCACGCTGCTCAACCTGATCCTGCGGCTCTACGTGCCCGACGAGGGGCGCGTCACGATCGACGGCGTCGACGTGCGCAAGGTGACGCTGGATTCGCTGCGCCGGAGCATGGCGGTGGTGTTCCAGGAGAACATGCTGTTCAACATGTCGATCCGCGAGAACATCCGGCTCGGCAAGGAAGGCGCGACCGACGAGGAGGTGGAGGAGGCCGCCAAGAAGGCCGAGATCCACCGCTACATCATGAGCCTGCCGCAGCGCTACGACACGCCGGTCGGCGAGCGCGGCGATACGCTGTCGGGCGGCCAGCGTCAGCGCATCGCGATCGCGCGCGCGATCATCCGCAATCCGTCGGTGCTGCTGCTTGACGAGGCCACCTCGGCGCTCGACCAGACCACGGAAGCTGCGATCAACCGCACGCTGCTGAAGGTCGCGAAGGGCCGCACCATGATCTGGTCCACCCACCGCCTGACCTCGGTGGTCGAAATGGACGAGATCATCGTGATCTCAGGGGGCAGGGCGATCGAGCGCGGCTCGCATGCCGAGCTTCTCGCCAAGAACGGCACCTATCGCAGGCTGTGGAACGACCAGATCCACCAGCCGCATGGCGCGGCGGCTCAGGCCGACGACGACAGCGACGATGATGACGACGAGGAAGAGGACGACCTCGACGAGGATGATGAGGACGAGGACGACGAGGAGGAGTGACCGAGGAAGTTCGGCTCCAGATGGAAGGCTCCTCCAAGCGGCCGCAAGAGTCCCTGAACCGACCAGGCCATGAAGCGCGCCCAGCGTTGCGCCGTCCAATAGGGGCTCGTGTCGATCGAGACCGAGCGGAAGGCGAATGCCTTCGCCGCCGACCATTCGTCGCAATCCCGCTTGACCGGATCGGCGTAGAAGCCAGCGATCTTGCCCGCATCCATGCCGTCGGACGCGAGCCATTGCGGGATATGGACGTTACAGAGCCGCTCGACGTCGGTGAAAACCTTGTCGCAGCCGGTGCCGGCGGCGGGGCAGGAGGTCGCGAACGCATCGCCCACCAAAACGAGGCCCGGCTGGCCGCTTGAATCATTCACATAGAGATCGACCGGGCGGATCTTGATCTCGCCGGGAATGTCGAAGGCGCCGGTGATGCGCTTGAGCCGGGGCAGGGCGGCGTTCAGCGTCTCGCTTGGGGCACGACGCAGCTCGCGCAGCCAGGAATCGTCGAAGCCGCGGTACACGAACAGATTGGCGCGCATCCGTGTGCCGATCGGAAACAGCGTGATGTAGGGGATGCGGTCGCTCGGCCGCTCCGAGAAATAGGTCAGCGCCGGGAAATCGAAGGCATTCCGCCCGGCCGGCAAGACGTCGAACCCGACCGAGATCGAATGGCAGGCGCTGACGACCTTTCGCGCGATGCCGAGCTGGTGGCGCAGGCTGACATTGAGGCCGTTGGCGAGCACGACCAGGCGGGCAGAGATCGTCTCGTCATTGGAGAGGGTGATCCTCTGCCGCTCGGGGCTCGTCTCCACCGCGATCGCCTTCGCGCAGATGCGCGCGACGCTTGCAGGGATTTCGTCGCGGATGGCGTTCACCAGGGAATCGTAGAGGATGTTGAACTGCCGGCTCGGTGCCTTGTCGAGCAGGCGGCCGAAGCGGGCGATCCAGTTCTCGCCGGCAAAGGTTGCGCGGCGCAGCACCGATTCTCCGATTCCGGTCTTCAGGAATCGCTCGACCTGCAGCTGGCCACTGAGTTTTTCGACCCGAAAGTCCGCCGGATAGCTCTCATGCGGATCGATGAGCACTGCCGAAATGCCGGCGCGGCCGAGCATCGCGGCGGCGGTCGAGCCGGATAATCCTCCGCCGATAATGGCAATGTCGGTGTACCGCATGGCGCAAATCTCTGCCGAAGGTGGCAGATTGACGCATCAACAGGAAAAAAAGCCTTAGCAAGAGATATAAAAGTATATTTCTCCCGGGTATAAATTGGTCGGAGGGTAGCGGAACACGGCGGGGGTGCCCATATCGGGGAGGCGCGATGAGTTCGGTAAACGTCGATTTCGGCAGGCGCGGGAAGCGTTTTGAGACTGTCGTTTCACCTTGACTTGACCGATTCTCACTTATAGAAAGCGCCTCACTTAACGACAGGCGGTGAGCATCGCCAAACGTCGGAACGGGCCACCCGTTGACCCTCAGGGATCAAATCCCAAGGGTTGTTGTAAACGGGCACCAACCTCGACGAATGCCGCTCAAACGCTGTCGCTCATAGCTAGGCAATGCCAGTGCGATTCTAGTTCTCTTGAGCTTGTTCTCTTGAGATCGAATTCGGATGCATGACCTCAGTGCGCGGCCCGCGGCTTCAAGCTGACCGGCCTCGATACTGCGGTCCTCTGTGGCGTCGAAGCGCTTTCTGCTCTGCAATGGAGCGGATGGCGCGATTTCGCTTTGTGCGGATTGTTCCGCGGAAGGTGGCCTCGTCGAGCGGGTGGCTCGAAAAGAATTTGCGGTCCCGGCAACGGGCCGCGGCAAAGACAGCGGACCTGACAGGGGCCGCGGCAGAACAAAGGGTAAGGCCAGGATGCCGACGATCAACCAGCTGATCGCTCAACCGCGTGAAGTGCAGAAGTCGCGCAAGAAGGTGCCGGCGCTGCAGCAGTCGCCGCAGAAGCGTGGTGTTTGCACCCGCGTCTACACGACGACCCCGAAGAAGCCGAACTCGGCGCTTCGTAAGGTCGCCAAGGTGCGCCTGACCAACGGCTTCGAGGTGATCGGCTACATCCCCGGCGAAGGTCATAACCTCCAGGAGCACTCGGTGGTCATGATCCGCGGCGGCCGCGTCAAGGACTTGCCCGGCGTGCGCTACCACATCCTCCGCGGCGTTCTGGATACCCAGGGCGTCAAGAACCGTAAGCAGCGTCGTTCGAAGTACGGCGCCAAGCGTCCGAAGTAAGCGGGAACCAAGCCTATGTCTCGTCGCCACTCAGCGGAAAAGCGCGAAGTTCTCCCGGATCCGAAGTTCGGGAACATCATCGTCACCAAGTTCATGAACTCGGTGATGTACGCCGGCAAGAAGTCGGTCGCCGAAGGCATCGTCTATGGTGCGTTTGGTATCATCGAATCCAAGACCAAGCAGAATCCGCTCGGCGTGTTCGAGCAGGCACTCGAGAACGTCATGCCGACGATCGAAGTGCGCTCCCGCCGCGTCGGCGGCGCGACCTACCAGGTTCCGGTCGAGGTTCGTTCGACCCGCCGTCAGGCGCTGGGCATCCGCTGGCTGATCTCGGCTGCGCGCGAGCGCAACGAGAAGACGATGACCGAGCGGCTCTCGGCTGAGCTCCTGGACGCATCGAACAACCGTGGCAACGCCGTCAAGAAGCGTGAAGACGTGCACCGGATGGCGGAAGCCAACCGCGCCTTCTCGCACTATCGCTGGTAACGGCGAAACAAACGGACTCGCAAGGAACACCCCATGCCCCGCCAACATGCCATCGAAGACTACCGTAACTTCGGTATCATGGCGCATATCGACGCCGGCAAGACGACGACGACCGAGCGCATCCTCTATTACACCGGCAAGAGCCACAAGATCGGCGAAGTGCACGAAGGTGCCGCGACGATGGACTGGATGGAGCAGGAGCAGGAGCGTGGCATCACGATCACCTCGGCTGCGACCACCGCCTTCTGGGCCGGCAAGCGCCTGAACATCATCGACACCCCCGGCCACGTCGACTTCACCATCGAAGTCGAGCGTTCGCTGCGCGTGCTCGACGGCGCCGTCTGCGTGCTCGACTCGAACCAGGGCGTCGAGCCCCAGACCGAGACCGTCTGGCGCCAGGGCGACAAGTACAAGGTTCCGCGCATCGTCTTCGCCAACAAGATGGACAAGACCGGCGCCGACTTCTTCAAGTGCCTGTCCGATATCGTTGATCGCCTCGGCGCCAAGCCGATCGCGATCCAGCTTCCGATCGGTGCCGAGAACAACTTCAAGGGTCTCGTCGACCTCGTGAAGATGAAGGGCATTGTCTGGAACGACGAGTCGCTCGGCGCGAAGTTCGACTATGTCGACATTCCGGAAGACATGGTCGACCAGGCCAAGGAATATCGCGAGAAGATGGTGGAAGCCGCCGTCGAGCTCGACGACGACGCCATGGCCGCTTATCTCGACGGCAAGGAGCCGGATGAGGCGACCCTGAAGCGTCTGCTCCGCAAGGCGGTGCTGACCGGTGCGTTCTATCCCGTGCTCTGTGGCTCGGCCTTCAAGAACAAGGGCGTGCAGCCGCTGCTCGACGCCGTCGTCGATTACCTGCCGTCGCCGATCGACGTGCCCGCGATCAAGGGCACCGACGATGCCGGCAACGAAGTCGTGCGCAAGGCGGACGACAAGGAGCCGCTCGCGCTGCTCGCGTTCAAGATCATGGACGACCCGTTCGTCGGCACCATCACCTTCTGCCGCATCTACTCCGGTATCCTGCAGAGCGGCACCGGCGTCGTGAACTCGACCCGCGAGAAGAAGGAGCGCATCGGGCGCATGCTCTTGATGCATGCGAACAACCGCGAAGACATCAAGGAAGCCTATGCCGGCGACATCGTCGCGCTGGCTGGCCTGAAGGAAGCGCGCACCGGTGACACGCTGTGCGATCCCGACAAGCAGGTGATCCTCGAGAAGATGGAATTCCCCGAGCCGGTCATCGAGATCGCGATCGAGCCGAAGTCCAAGGCCGACCAGGAAAAGCTGGGCGTGGCGCTGGCCAAGCTCGCTGCGGAGGATCCGTCCTTCCGCGTGTCGACCGACCAGGAGTCCGGCCAGACCATCCTCAAGGGCATGGGCGAACTCCATCTCGACATCAAGGTCGACATCCTCAAGCGCACCTACAAGGTCGACGCCAACATCGGCGCGCCGCAGGTTGCGTTCCGTGAGCGCGTCACCAAGAAGGCCGAGGTCAAGTACACCCACAAGAAGCAGACCGGCGGTACCGGTCAGTTCGCGGAAGTGTCGATCGTGGTCGAGCCGAACGAGCCCGGCAAGGGCTACGAGTTCGAGTCCAAGATCGTCGGCGGTGCGGTTCCGAAGGAATACATCCCCGGCGTCGAAAAGGGCCTCAACAGCGTGATGAGTTCTGGCGTGGTCGCGGGCTTCCCCGTGGTCGACGTCAAGGTTCAGCTCGTCGACGGCAAGTATCACGACGTCGACTCGTCGGCACTCGCCTTCGAAATCGCATCGCGCGCGGCGTTCCGCGAAGCGCTGCAGAAGGGCAAGTCCGTCCTGCTCGAGCCGATCATGAAGGTCGAAGTGGTGACCCCGGAAGACTACACCGGCTCGGTCATCGGCGACCTGAATTCCCGGCGCGGTCAGATCCAGGGTCAAGACATGCGCGGCAATGCCAACGTCATCAACGCGATGGTGCCGCTCATGAACATGTTCGGTTACGTGAACAACCTGCGCTCGATGAGCCAGGGTCGCGCGACCTTCACCATGCAGTTCGACCACTACGCAGAAGCGCCGGCCAACGTGTCGGCAGAAGTCCAGAAGAAGTTTGCCTGATTGTCGTCGGTCAAGAACTGACGATTGAACGGAGAGTCAAATGGCCAAAGCAAAGTTTGAACGTAACAAGCCGCACTGCAACATCGGCACCATCGGTCACGTCGACCATGGCAAGACGTCGCTGACCGCGGCGATCACCAAGGTTCTCGCCGAAGCCGGCGGTGCGACGTTCACCGCGTACGACCAGATCGACAAGGCGCCGGAAGAGAAGGCGCGCGGCATCACCATCTCGACCGCGCACGTCGAGTACGAGACGCCGAACCGCCACTACGCGCACGTCGACTGCCCCGGCCACGCCGACTACGTGAAGAACATGATCACCGGCGCCGCCCAGATGGACGGTGCGATCCTGGTCGTGTCGGCCGCTGACGGCCCGATGCCGCAGACCCGCGAGCACATCCTGCTCGCCCGCCAGGTCGGCGTGCCCGCGCTCGTCGTGTTCCTCAACAAGTGCGACATGGTCGACGATCCGGAGCTCCTCGAGCTCGTCGAGCTCGAAGTTCGCGAGCTGCTCTCCAAGTACGAATTCCCGGGCGACAAGATCCCGATCATCAAGGGTTCGGCGCTGGCCGCTCTCGAAGATTCGGACAAGAAGCTCGGCCACGACGCCATCCTCGAGCTGATGAAGAACGTCGACGAGTACATCCCGCAGCCGGAGCGTCCGATCGACCAGCCGTTCCTGATGCCGGTTGAAGACGTGTTCTCGATCTCGGGCCGCGGCACCGTCGTGACCGGCCGTGTCGAGCGCGGCATCGTCAAGGTCGGCGAGGAAATCGAGATCGTCGGTCTCCGTGCCACTCAGAAGACCACCGTCACCGGCGTCGAAATGTTCCGCAAGCTGCTCGATCAGGGCCAGGCCGGCGACAACATCGGTGCGCTGCTCCGCGGTACCAAGCGTGAAGACGTCGAGCGCGGTCAGGTTCTGGCCAAGCCGGGTTCGGTCAAGCCGCACACCAAGTTCAAGGCTGAGGCTTACATCCTCACCAAGGAAGAGGGCGGTCGCCACACCCCGTTCTTCACCAACTACCGTCCGCAGTTCTACTTCCGCACCACCGACGTGACCGGTGTCGTGCACCTGCCGGAAGGCACCGAGATGGTGATGCCGGGCGACAACATCGCGATGGAAGTGCACCTGATCGTGCCGATCGCGATGGAAGAAAAGCTCCGCTTTGCGATCCGCGAAGGCGGCCGCACCGTCGGCGCCGGCGTCGTCGCCTCGATCATCGAGTAAACAAGCGAATAGGGAATGGTGAGTGGCGAATAGGGAATTCTATTCGCTACTCGCTACTCGCCACTCACTAAAGAAAGCACGGCAATGAACGGCCAAAACATTCGTATCCGTCTCAAGGCGTTCGACCATCGTATCCTCGATACGTCGACCCGCGAGATCGTGAACACGGCGAAGCGCACCGGCGCGCAGGTCCGCGGACCCATTCCGCTGCCCACCCGCATCGAGAAGTTCACCGTCAACCGTTCGCCCCACGTCGACAAGAAGAGCCGCGAACAGTTCGAGATGCGCACTCACAAGCGCCTGCTCGACATCGTCGATCCGACCCCGCAGACCGTCGATGCTTTGATGAAGCTCGACCTGGCCGCCGGTGTCGACGTCGAGATCAAGCTCTAAGATTTTTGGATCCCGTTCGCGCAAGCGGACAGAAAGAACAGGAAGCAAGCCGATGCGCTCCGGAGTGATCGCACAAAAGGTCGGGATGACGCGGGTCTTTACGGAGGCCGGCGAACATATCCCCGTGACCGTGCTGAAGCTCGGCAATTGCCAGGTCGTAGGCCACCGCACCGAAGAGAAGAACGGTTACGTCGCGCTCCAGCTTGGTTCTGGCGCCCGCAAGACCGTTTACATGCCCAAGGCAGAGCGCGGCCAGTTCGCGGTCGCCAAGGTCGAGCCGAAGCGCCGGGTCGAGGAGTTCCGCGTCACCGCGGACGCCATGATCCCGGTCGGCGCGGAGATCCAGGCCGATCACTTCGTCGTCGGCCAGTTCGTCGACGTCACCGGCACCTCGGTCGGTAAGGGCTTCGCCGGCGGTATGAAGCGCTGGAACTTCGGTGGTCTGCGCGCCACGCACGGTGTGTCGATCTCGCACCGTTCGATCGGTTCGACCGGTGGTCGTCAGGATCCCGGCAAGACCTGGAAGAACAAGAAGATGCCCGGCCACATGGGTGTCGACCGCATCACCACGCTCAACCTCCGCGTCGTTCAGCTCGATGTCGAGCGCGGCCTGATCCTCGTCGAAGGCGCCGTTCCCGGCTCCAAGGGCGGCTGGATCCGCGTGCGCGACGCCGTCAAGAAGCCGCTGCCTAAGGAAGCTCCGAAGCCCGGCAAGTTCAAGGTTGCTGGCGACGCGGAAGCCGCCCCGGCTGCGCAGGAGGCGTGAGATGGAATTGAAGGTCACCACTCTCGAAGGTAAGGAAGCCGGCTCGGTCCAGCTCTCCGACGCCATTTTCGGCCTCGAGCCGCGCGCAGACATCATTGCACGTTGCGTGCAGTGGCAGCTCAACAAGCGCCAGGCCGGCACGCACAAGGCCAAGGGCCGCGCCGAGATCTGGCGCACCGGCAAGAAGATGTACAAGCAGAAGGGCACCGGCGGTGCTCGTCACGGCTCGGCCCGCGTGCCGCAGTTCCGTGGCGGTGGCCGTGCCTTCGGTCCGGTGGTGCGTTCGCACGCCACCGACCTGCCGAAGAAGGTCCGCGCGCTCGCTCTCAAGCATGCGCTCTCGGCCAAGGCCAAGGACGGCGATCTCGTCGTGATCGAGAAGGCCGCGCTGGAAGCCGCCAAGACCAAGGCGCTGCTCGGTCACTTCTCGGGCCTGGGCTTGACCAACGCGCTGATCATCGACGGCGCCGAGCTCAACAACGGCTTTGCCGCCGCGGCCCGCAACATCCCGAACATGGACGTGCTGCCGATCCAGGGCATCAACGTCTATGACATCCTGCGCCGTCAGAAGCTCGTTCTGACCAAGGCCGCCATCGATGCGCTGGAGGCGCGCTTCAAATGAGCAAGAACATCGAGCCTCGCCACTACGACGTGATCCTGTCGCCGGTCGTGACCGAAAAGGCGACGATCGCCTCGGAGCACAACAAGGTGCTGTTCAAGGTGGCCGCCAAGGCGACCAAGCCGCAGATCAAGGAAGCGATCGAGAAGCTGTTCGACGTCAAGGTCAAGAGCGTCAACACGCTGGTCCGCAAGGGCAAGACCAAGGTCTTCCGCGGCAACCTCGGTTCGCAGTCGAACACCAAGCGCGCGATCGTGACCCTCGAAGAGGGCCACCGGATCGACGTCACCACCGGTCTGTAAGGTCGTACGACGATGGCACTGAAGACATTCAATCCCACGACGCCGGGCCAGCGCCAGCTGGTCATGGTCGATCGTTCGGCCCTGTACAAGGGCAAGCCGCTGAAGGCGCTCACCGAGGGCAAGAAGTCCTCGGGCGGTCGCAACAACACCGGCCGCATCACCGTGCGCTTCCGCGGCGGCGGTCACAAGCAGACGCTGCGTACCGTCGACTTCAAGCGCGAGAAGGTCGACGTTCCCGCGACCGTCGAGCGGCTGGAGTACGATCCGAACCGCACCGGCTTCATCGCCCTGATCAAGTATCAGGACGGCGAGCAGGCCTACATCCTGGCGCCGCAGCGCCTCGCCGTGGGTGATACCATCGTCGCCGGCAACTACGTCGACGTGAAGCCGGGCAACGTCATGCCGCTCGGCAACATGCCGGTCGGCACGATCATCCACAACATCGAGGTCAAGATCGGGAAGGGCGGCCAGCTCGCCCGTTCCGCCGGCACCTACGCCCAGCTCGTCGGTCGCGACCAGGACTACGTGATCATCCGCCTGAACTCGGGTGAGCAGCGTCTGGTGCACGGCCGTTGCCGCGGCACGATCGGCGCGGTGTCGAACCCGGATCACATGAACACCTCGATCGGCAAGGCCGGTCGCAAGCGTTGGATGGGCCGTCGCCCGCACAACCGCGGTGTCGCAATGAACCCGATCGACCATCCGCACGGCGGTGGTGAAGGTCGTACCTCGGGCGGTCGTCACCCGGTCACCCCGTGGGGCAAGCCGACCAAGGGCAAGAAGACCCGCACCAACAAGTCGACCAACAAATTCATTCTCCTAAGCCGCCACAAGCGGAAGAAGTAAGGAACGACGGACATGGTTCGTTCAGTCTGGAAAGGCCCGTTCGTCGAGGGTTCTCTGCTCAAGAAGGCAGATGCCGCGCGCGCGTCCGGCCGTCACGACGTCATCAAGATCTGGAGCCGTCGCTCGACGATCCTGCCGCAGTTCGTCGGCCTGACCTTCGGCGTCTACAACGGTCAGAAGCACGTGCCGGTGGCCGTCAACGAGGAAATGGTGGGTCACAAGTTCGGCGAGTTCTCGCCGACCCGGACCTTCCATGGCCACTCCGGCGACAAGAAAGCCAAGAAGGCTTGAGGATTAAACGATGAGCAAACCTAAGCGCGAACGGAGCCTCGCCGAGAACGAGGCCAAGGCGGTCGCCCGGATGCTGCGGGTGAGCCCGCAGAAGCTCAACCTGGTCGCCCAGCTCATTCGCGGGCGGAAGGCGGCTGCTGCGCTCGCCGACCTGCAGTTTTCGCGCAAGCGGATCGCGGTTGACGTGAAGAAGTGCCTGGAATCGGCTATCGCCAACGCCGAGAACAATCACGACCTCGACGTCGACGATCTCGTCGTGGCGCAGGCCTTCGTCGGCAACGGCCTCGTGATGAAGCGCTTTGCCGCCCGCGGCCGTGGCCGCTCGGGCCGTGTCTACAAACCATTTTCGCAGCTGACGATCATCGTTCGTCAGGTCGAAGCCGAAGCAGCGGCTTAAGGGCGCAGGAGAACACGATGGGTCAAAAGATCAATCCGATCGGTCTGCGTCTCGGCATCAACCGGACCTGGGATTCCCGCTGGTTCGCCGGCAAGCAGGAATACGGCAAGCTCCTGCACGAGGACGTCAAGATCCGCGAGATCCTGCACAAGGAGCTCAAGCAGGCGGCCGTCGCCCGCATCGTGATCGAGCGTCCGCACAAGAAGTGCCGCGTCACCATCCACTCGGCCCGTCCGGGCGTGGTGATCGGCAAGAAGGGCGCCGACATCGACAAGCTGCGCAAGAAGGTCGCGGACATCACGTCGTCCGACGTCGTCATCAACATCGTCGAAATCCGCAAGCCGGAGCTCGATGCGACGCTGGTGGCCGAGTCGATCGCGCAGCAGCTGGAGCGCCGCGTGGCGTTCCGCCGCGCCATGAAGCGCGCCGTGCAGTCGGCGATGCGTCTCGGCGCGGAAGGCATCCGCATCAACTGCTCGGGTCGCCTGGGCGGTGCGGAAATCGCGCGCATGGAGTGGTACCGCGAAGGTCGCGTGCCGCTGCACACGCTGCGCGCCGACATCGACTACGGCGTTGCGACCGCGTTCACGACCTTCGGCACCTGCGGCGTCAAGGTCTGGATCTTCAAGGGCGAGATCCTCGAGCACGATCCGATGGCCCAGGACAAGAGAATGGCCGAAGGCGAGACGGGCGGCAGCAGCGATCGTGGTGGCCGTGGGCGCCGCGATACGGCCGCAGCCTGATCCAGCACAGGAATTTGAGGGCTTAAAGCCATGATGCAACCTAAGAAAACGAAGTTCCGGAAGGCGCATAAGGGCCGCATCCACGGCGTTGCGTCTTCGGGCGCGACGTTGGCGTTCGGCCAGTTCGGCCTGAAGGCGACCGAGCCGGAGCGCGTCACTGCGCGCCAGATCGAAGCCGCCCGCCGCGCGCTGACCCGTCACATGAAGCGCGCCGGCCGCGTCTGGATCCGCGTGTTCCCCGACGTTCCGGTGTCGAAGAAGCCGGCCGAAGTCCGCATGGGCTCCGGCAAGGGTTCGCCGGAATTGTGGGTGGCCCGCGTCAAGCCGGGCAGGGTGCTGTTCGAGATCGACGGCGTCAACACCCAGACCGCGCGCGAGGCGCTGACCCTGGCGGCCGCCAAGCTGCCGATCAAGACGCGCTTCGTCGAGCGCATTGCGGAGTAATGGCCATGGCCCAGATGAAGATCGAAGACATCCGCGCGATGAGCCCCGACCAGCAGGATGACGCCATCCTGAACCTGAAGAAGGAGCGCTTCAACCTGCGCTTCCAGCGCGCCACCGGGCAGCTCGAGAACACCTCGCGCCTGCGCGAGGCTCGCCGTGACATCGCCCGCATCAAGACCGTCGCCGCGCAGAAGCGCGCGAAAGAGAAGTAAGGGGCTTACGAATATGCCGAAACGTACTTTGCAAGGCGTGGTCGTCAGCGACAAGACTGCCAAGACCGTCGTTGTGCGCGTCGATCGCCGCTTCACGCACCCGATCTACAAGAAGACGATCCGCCGTTCGAAGAACTATCACGCGCACGACGAGAACAATCAGTTCAAGCCGGGCGACATGGTGTGGATCGAGGAATCGAAGCCGATTTCGAAGTTGAAGCGCTGGGTCGTGATCCGGGGCGAACACAAGAAAAGCGCCTGATCTGTTGGCTTTAGCCGACTGACTTCAGGGAAATGTTGAGCGCCGGCTGGGCTGGCGCAATTAGAAAGAGGACGAGGTGCATCAATGATTCAGATGCAGACCAACCTCGACGTGGCCGACAATTCTGGCGCACGCCGTGTCATGTGTATCAAGGTGCTCGGGGGTTCCAAGCGCCGCTATGCCACCATCGGCGACATCATCGTCGTCTCGATCAAGGAAGCAATTCCGCGTGGCAAGGTGAAGAAGGGCGACGTGATGAAGGCCGTCGTGGTGCGCGTCCGCAAGGACATCCGCCGCGCCGACGGTTCGGTCATCCGCTTCGACCGCAACGCCGCCGTTCTGATCAACAACCAGTCCGAGCCGGTCGGCACCCGTATCTTCGGGCCCGTGCCGCGCGAACTGCGTGCGAAGAACCACATGAAGATCATCTCGCTCGCGCCGGAGGTGCTGTAATGGCTGCGAAGATCCGCAAGGGCGACAAGGTCGTCGTGCTGACCGGCCGCGACAAGGGCCGGACCGGCGAAGTGTTCGAGGTCCGCCCGGACGCAGGCACCGCGCTGGTGCGCGGCATCAACATGGTCAAGCGTCACCAGAAGCAGACGCAGGCCCAGGAGGGCGGCATCATCTCGAAGGAGTCGCCGATCCAACTGTCCAATATCGCGTATGTCGGCAAGGACGGAAAGCCGACCCGCGTCGGATTCAAGATTCTGGCGGACGGCAAGAAGGTCCGCATCGCCAAGAGCTCGGGAGCTGAGATCGATGGCTGAGGCCGCTTACACCCCGCGCCTGCGCGCGGAATACGATGCGAAGATCCGCACCGCCATGACCGAGAAGTTCGGTTATGAGAACGTGATGCAGGTTCCGCGCCTGGACAAGGTCGTGCTGAACATGGGCGTTGGCGATTCCGTCAACGACCGCAAGAAGGCCGAGACCGCCGCTGCCGAGCTGACCCAGATCGCCGGCCAGAAGGCGATCGTGACCTACTCGCGTATCGCGATCGCGACCTTCAAGCTGCGTGAAAACCAGCCGATCGGCTGCAAGGTCACGCTGCGCAAGGCCCGCATGTACGAGTTCATCGATCGCCTGGTGACGGTCGCGCTGCCGCGCGTCCGCGACTTCCGCGGCCTGAACCCGAAGAGCTTTGACGGCCGCGGCAACTACTCGCTCGGCATCAAGGAGCACATCATTTTCCCCGAGATCGACTTCGACAAGGTCACGGAAGCCCGCGGTATGGACATCACCGTCTGCACCACGGCCAAGACCGACGAAGAGGCGAGGGCCTTGTTGACCGCTTTCAATTTCCCGTTCCGGCAGTGAGACGCTGACCTAAAGCCTCTCAAACGCGGATACCCAGGAGCCAAGCATGGCAAAGAAGAGTTCAGTCGAGAAGAACAACCGGCGCAAGCGGATGGTGAAGAACGCCGCCCCGAAGCGCGAACGGTTGAAGGCGATCATCGCCGACAAGACGCTGCCGATGGAGGAGCGGTTCGCCGCCACCCTGAAGCTTGCGGAAATGCCGCGCAATTCGTCGGCAACCCGCATCCGTCTGCGTTGCGAGCTGTCGGGGCGCCCGCGCTCGAACTATCGCAAGAACAAGCTGTCCCGTATCGCGCTCCGCGACCTTGGCTCCAAGGGCATGGTCCCGGGCCTGGTCAAGTCGAGCTGGTAAGGAGGGTCGTTTAGATGTCTACGCACGATCCAATCAGCGATCTGATCACCCGCATCCGCAACGCGCAGATGCGTTCGAAGAGCAAGGTCTCCACGCCTGGCTCGAAGATGCGCGAGAACGTGCTCGAGGTCCTCAAGACCGAAGGCTACATCCGCGGCTATGCCACGCTCGAGCACTCCTCGGGCCGCAGCGAGATCGAGATCGAGCTGAAGTATTTCGATGGCGAGCCCGTCATCCGCGAGATCGAACGTGTTTCCAAGCCCGGGCGTCGTGTTTACGCCTCGGTGAAGAACCTGCCGCGGGTCAACAACGGACTCGGCATTTCGGTGTTGTCGACGCCGAAGGGGATCATGGCCGACCACAGCGCGCGCGACGCGAATGTGGGCGGTGAAGTCCTCTTCACGGTGTTCTGAGAAGGATTTTTCATCCATGTCACGAGTTGGCAAAAGGCCTGTGGCGGTTCCGTCGGGTGTGACCGCGACCGTCGATGGGCAGACCGTCAAGATGAAGGGGCCGAAGGGCCAGCTTCAGTTCGTCGTCCATGACGACGTCGAGGTGAAGCTCGAGAGCGGCCAGATCAAGGTCAAGCCGAAGACCGAGACCAACCGCGCCCGCGCGCTGTACGGTACCGCTCGCGCCCAGGTCGCGAATCTGGTCGAAGGCGTCACCAAGGGCTTCGAGAAGAAGCTCGAGATCACCGGCGTCGGTTACCGCGCCGCGATGCAGGGCAAGAACCTGCAGCTCGCGCTCGGCTACAGCCACGACGTGATCTACACGATCCCGGAAGGGATCACGATCACCGTGCCGAAGCCCACCGAGATCACGGTGACGGGCAGCGACATCCAGCGCGTCGGCCAGGTCGCCGCCGAGATCCGCTCCTATCGTCCGCCGGAGCCCTACAAGGGCAAGGGCGTGAAGTATGTGGGCGAATTCATCTTCCGCAAGGAAGGCAAGAAGAAGTAACGGAGCCGGTCATGTCCAAAGCCAAGGTTACGAATGCCCGGCGCAAGCGGAGTGTGCGGCTGAAGCTGCGCCGCTCCGGTGGTGGCCGTCCGCGTCTGTCGGTGTTCCGCTCGTCCAAGCACATCTACGCCCAGGTCATCGACGATCTGAAGGGCGAGACGCTGGCCTCTGCCTCTTCGCTCGAGAAGTCGATGCGCGACGGCGGCAAGACCGGCGCCGACATCGATGCGGCGAAGGCGGTCGGCAAGCTGCTGGCCGAGCGCGCCGCCGAGAAGGGCGTCAAGGAAGTCGTGTTCGATCGCGGCAGCTACCTCTACCACGGGCGCGTCAAGGCTCTCGCCGACGCAGCGCGTGAGAGCGGGCTGAGCTTCTAACAGAATTTGAGGATTGAGGCGCAAGCCTCTGAAGGATTGGAAAAATGGCAGAACGCGAACAACGTGGTGGACGCGATCAACGCGGCGGCGGACGTGAACGCAAGGAGCGCGAGGAGCGCGACAGCGAGTTCGTCGACAAGCTGGTCCACATCAACCGCGTGGCCAAGGTCGTCAAGGGCGGCAAGCGCTTCGGTTTCGCAGCGCTGGTCGTGATCGGCGATCAGAAGGGCCGCGCCGGCTTCGGTCACGGCAAGGCGCGCGAAGTGCCTGAGGCGATCCGCAAGGCCACCGAGTCCGCCAAGCGCAACCTGACCCGCGTCTCGCTGCGCGAGGGCCGCACGCTCCATCACGACATCGCCGGCCGTCATGGCGCGGGCCGTGTCTATCTGCGTGCAGCTCCGGCCGGTACCGGCATCATCGCCGGCGGCCCGATGCGCGCCGTGTTCGAGACGCTCGGCGTCCAGGACGTGGTCGCCAAGTCGATCGGCTCGTCGAACCCCTACAACATGGTTCGCGCGACCTTCGACGCGCTGAAGCATCAGGATTCGCCGCGTTCGGTCGCAGCCCGCCGCAACATCAAGGTGTCCACTCTGCAGTCGCGCCGTATCGGTGGCGATGCCGAGGCGGCTGCCGACTAACGGAAGCTCTGGAGTAGACTCCCATGGCCAAGGCCAGCAAGACGATCAAGCTCGAGCAGATCGGCAGCACGATCCGCCGCCATCACTCGCAGCGCTCGACGCTGATCGGACTCAAGCTCAACAAGATCGGTCGCACCAGCGAACTGCAGGATACCCCGGCGGTCCGCGGCATGATCGAGAAGGTTCACCATCTCGTTCGCATCGTCGACGAGAAGTAAGAAGCGGCGTGCGACCCCGAGAGCGGGCTATCCGTTTTCGGTGAAGATCGTGCGCAAGACACAAGGAGAAGGGCGATGAAGCTCAGCGATATCGCCGACAACGCCGGCTCGCGCAAGAAGCGTATGCGCGTCGGCCGCGGCATCGGTTCGGGCAAGGGCAAGCAGTCCGGCCGCGGCGGCAAGGGCCAGACCGCGCGTTCGGGCGTCCGCATCAAGGGTTTCGAAGGCGGCCAGATGCCGATGCATCGCCGTCTGCCCAAGCGCGGCTTCAACAACATCTTCCGCGTCGAGTTCGCCGAGATCAATCTCGACCGGCTCCAGGAAGCGGTCGATGCCAAGAAGATCGACGCCGGCAGCGTCGTGAACGTCGAGGCCCTGGTGAAGGGCGGCGTGCTGCGCCGCGCCAAGGCCGGCCTGCGGCTGCTCGGACGCGGCGAGCTCAAGTCGAAGCTCAACATTGAAGTGCACGGCGCCACCAAGACCGCGATCGCGGCGGTCGAGAAGGCCGGCGGTTCGGTGAAGATCCTCGCCCCTGCCAAGGAAGAAGGCGAGGCGGCGTAACAACTGCGTCATTGGCCCGCGCCCCGCGGGCCTTTACGCATGCGGGACGTGGACTTATCGAAGCCGAGCCCCAGATAATGTCCGGCGTCCGCTCTAATGTAGCCCGGCCGCGGGCATGACGGCGCAATAGGCGGCGGGAGAAAGTCCAAGATGGTCTCTGCAGCGGAACAACTGGCAGCCAATCTCAATTTCGGCGCGTTTGCCAAGGCCGACGAACTGAAGAAGCGCATCTGGTTCACCCTGGGTGCGCTGCTCGTTTATCGGCTCGGGACCTACATCCCGCTGCCCGGCATCGATCCCAACATCTGGGAGCAGGTGTTCCGTTCCCAGGCGGGCGGCATTCTCGGCATGTTCAACATGTTCGCCGGCGGCGGCATCCACCGCATGGCGATCTTCGCGCTGAACATCATGCCGTACATCTCGGCATCGATCATCATCCAGCTCCTGACCACCGTCTCGCCGCAGCTCGAGGCGCTGAAGAAGGAAGGCGAGGCCGGCCGCAAGACGCTGAACCAGTACACCCGCTACCTGACGGTGATCCTGGCCGCGTTCCAGTCCTACGGCATCGCGGTGGGTCTCGAAGGCGCCGGCAACGTCGTCAGCGACCCCGGCATGTTCTTCCGCCTGTCCACGGCGATCACGCTGACCGGCGGCACCATGTTCCTGATGTGGCTGGGCGAGCAGATCACCTCGCGTGGCATCGGCAACGGCATCTCGCTGATCATTCTCTCCGGCATCGTCGCCGAGCTGCCCGCGGCGCTCGCCAACATGCTCGAGCTCGGCCGTCAGGGCGCGATGTCGACCGGCCTGATCCTGGTCGTGATCATCATGGCGGTCGCCGTGATCGCCTTCATCGTGTTCATGGAGCGCGCCCAGCGCCGGCTCCTGATCCAGTATCCGAAGCGCCAGGTCGGCAACAAGATGTTCGAGGGCCAGTCCTCGCATCTGCCGCTCAAGCTGAACACCTCGGGCGTGATCCCGCCGATCTTCGCGTCCTCGCTCCTGCTGCTGCCGACCACGGTTGCGAACTTCAATGCCGGCAGCGGGCCGGAATGGTTCCAGTGGATCACCACCCAGCTCGGCCACGGCCGTCCGCTGTTCCTGATCCTCTATCTCGCGCTGATTGTGTTCTTCGCCTTCTTCTACACCGCGATCGTATTCAACCCGACCGAGACCGCGGACAATCTGAAGAAGCATGGCGGCTTCATTCCGGGCATCCGCCCGGGCGAGCGCACCGCCGAATATATCGACTACGTGCTGTCGCGCATTACCGTGCTCGGTGCGATCTATCTGGCGATCGTCTGCTTGATCCCGGAAATCCTGATCTCCTACGCCTCGGTGCCGTTCTATTTCGGCGGCACCTCGCTGCTGATCGTGGTCAGCGTCACCATGGATACCGTGGCGCAGGTGCAGGGCTATCTGCTGGCCCATCAGTATGAAGGCCTGATCCGGAAGTCGAAGCTGCGCGGCCGCCGTAGATGAGCAGGGAGCTCGCGCGCCGAATCGCTTTCACGATCGGCGCGCTGCTCCTTTTCAGGCTCGGCGCGCAGATCCCGATCGCGGGACTGGATGTTTCGCGCCTCGCGTCGTTGCCCAATTTCAACGTCCGCCTTTCGCTGTTTTCGCTCGGCCTCATTCCCTATCTGACTGCGGCGATCTTTGTCCGGTTGCTGTCTGTGGTGTGGCGCGGCCTGAATTCGCTCGAGCGCTCGGGCGAGGACGGCCGACGCAAGGTCGCCCGCGCCACGCTCGGACTCACGCTGGCGCTTGCTGCCTTTCAAGCCTACGGCATCGCCTCCGCGTTGATGTCCATTCCGGAGCTCGTCAGGAATCCTGACGGCTGGTTCGTCGCGACGGCTACGGCCTCGATGGTTGGTGGCGTCTTCGTACTGGTGTGGCTCAGCGAACAGATCACCCGCTACGGCATCGGCAACGGCCTGGCGCTGATCCTGAGTGTCGGCATGCTCGTCACCCTGCCGCGAGACGTCGCCGGCATCGCAGATGTCGTGCGGAGCGGGGCGGTCTCGAGCAATCTCGCACTCATCCACGCTGTGTTCTGGATCGTGACCGTCGCTGTGATCGTGCTTGTCGAGGGCGCGCGGCGAAATGTCCGGGTCGAGTTCGGCGCGCTCAATGTCGGCGCGCGACAATTGCCGGCGCGCGCCGGCGTGCTGCCGATCAAGCTCAACAGCGCCGGCTTCCTGATTCCCGTTACCGTGGCGCCGTGGATCTTCTTTCTCCCGCTTGCCTTTGCGGGCTTCATCCTGGGCGGCGATCATCCCCTGGTCGCCGCGGCCTACCGGCATCTCCAACTGGGGCAGCCGGCGCACATGATCCTCGTGTCGATCGCCGTCTTCGTGCTCGCCTTCGTCTACACGGCTTATGTTGTCGACCCCGAAGACACGGCCAAATCGCTGGCGCAGCGTGATGGCACAATTCCCGGTGTCGCGCCGGGTGAGGCGACGGCCGACTATCTCGATCGCGTCGTGTCATTGACGACGGTCGTCGGAGCCGTCTACCTGACTGTGTTGCAGTTGATTCCGGAGGTGTTCGAGCTTTACGGGATCGGTCTGCCTTATAGTATGGTCGTCAATGGTGGTGCGGCGCTGGTTGTGGTTTGCACTGTCCTTGATATCAAAACACAGGTGCGCGACGTATCGCTCACCAATCCGGGGGGCGTACGCCGATGAGAATTATACTTCTGGGACCGCCGGGATCGGGCAAGGGGACCCAGGCGCAGCTGCTGGTGCAGCGCTATGGCATCGTCCAGCTCTCGACCGGTGAAATGCTGCGCGCGGCCGTGGCAGCGGGAACGCCGGTCGGGCTGAAGGCCAAGGAGATCATGGCCGGCGGCGGCCTCGTCCCCGACGAGGTCGTGGTGGGAATCATCTCTGACCGCATCGATCAGCCGGACGCCAGGAACGGCTTCATCCTCGACGGCTTCCCGCGCACTGTGGGGCAGGCCGAGGCGCTGGATGAACTGCTCAAGCACAAGCATCTCAAGCTCGATGCGGTGATCGAGCTCCGGGTCAACGAGAGCGCGCTTCTGAGCCGCGTCGAGACTCGCGTCGCCCAGATGCGGGAGCGCGGGGAGGAGGTCCGGGTCGACGACACCCCGGAGGTCCTGACCAAGCGCCTCGCCAGCTACCGCAGCCAGACGGAGCCGCTGATTCACTACTATTCCGAGCGGCGGAAGCTCTCGACGATCGACGGCATGATGGCCATCGACGAGGTGACCCGCGCCATTCACCGCCAGCTCCTGGCGCTCGGGGCGGTGGAACCGAAGACCCATGCCCGCAGCGCGGCCAAGGCGTCGCCGGCCAAGAAGGCCAAGGCAGCGAAGAAATCGGCCAAAAAACCGGCGAAAGCGGCTAAAAAGGCCGCCAAATCGGGCAAAACCGCCAAAAAGGCTGTGAAGGGTGCCAAGAAGGCCGCCAAGAAAACGGCGAAGAAAACGACCAAAAAGGTAGCCAAGAAAGCCGCCAAGAAGACCGTCAAAAAAGGTTCGAAGAAGGGACCAAAAAAGGTCACGAAAAAGCGAGCCAAGCGCTAGCAGCGGTTGACGAAAGCCCCCGGAATCCCCTAATAAGCCCCGCATCCAAGTCGGATAGTTTCAGACGATGCCGGGCCCCAGGAAGACCGGGGGTGGGCGTCGTGTTCGCGTTTGTGAACACCTGCCCGAGAACGCAAGCACTTAAAGCCCGATTCCTGACGAGGGGTCGGCAACAGGAGAGAAGGCCGTGGCCCGTATTGCCGGCGTGAACATTCCCACCAACAAGCGCGTGCTGATCGCGCTCCAGTACATCCATGGCATCGGCCCGAAGATCGCCGGTGACATCATCGAGAAGGTGAAGATCGCGGAGGATCGTCGCGTCAATCAGCTCAGCGACGCCGAAGTGCTCCAGATCCGCGAAGTGATCGACCGCGACTATCTCGTCGAGGGCGACCTGCGTCGTGAGGTCGGCATCAACATCAAGCGTCTGATGGACCTCGGCTGCTATCGCGGCCTGCGTCATCGTCGCGGTCTGCCGGTGCGCGGTCAGCGGACCCACACCAATGCGCGTACGCGCAAGGGTCCGGCCAAGGCCATCGCCGGCAAGAAGAAGTAAACTGGCGAATCGGGAGTGGCGAATGGCGAGTAGGGGAGTTTCCCTATTCGCCATTCGCTACTCGCTATTCGCTTTCACAGGTGTAGCCGCTGGCATTACGGCGGCGTTTGAGATCTCCAGGAAAGGTCATCAATGGGCAAGGAAGCCACCCGCGTTCGCCGTCGTGAGCGCAAGAACATCGCCTCCGGCGTTGCGCACGTGAACTCGTCGTTCAACAACACGACCATCACCATCACCGACGCGCAGGGCAACACGATTGCCTGGTCCTCCGCCGGCACGATGGGCTTCAAGGGTTCGCGCAAGTCGACCCCGTATGCTGCGCAGGTTGCCGCCGAAGACGTGTCGAAGAAGGCGCAGGAGCACGGCATGCGCACGCTGGAAGTCGAAGTCGCCGGTCCCGGTTCGGGCCGCGAGTCGGCGCTCCGCGCACTGCAGGCCGCGGGCTTCACCGTCACCTCGATCCGCGACGTGACCACGATCCCGCACAACGGTTGCCGTCCCCGCAAGCGTCGGCGCGTTTGATACCAAGTTGCGGGCGCATCGGCGCCCGCAATGACTTTTGCAAGAAGCCGCGGGTGCGACCTGCGGCCTTTCTCCAACGCCAGTGTCTGCAACGGCAGTTCGACTGGCCTGTATGGGTGAAACAGTGACGATCCAGAAAAATTGGCAAGAACTGATTCGGCCGAACAAGCTCCAGATTCAGCCCGGTAGCGATTCGAACCGCTTTGCGACCATCGTCGCCGAGCCGCTCGAGCGTGGCTTCGGCCAGACCCTCGGCAACGCGCTGCGCCGCATCCTGCTCTCCTCGCTCCAAGGCGCGGCGGTGCAGTCGGTGCACATCGACGGCGTGCTGCACGAGTTCTCCTCGATCGCTGGCGTCCGTGAGGACGTCACCGACATCGTGCTCAACATCAAGGACATCTCGATCAAGATGCAGGGCGAAGGCCCCAAGCGCATGGTCGTGAAGAAGCAGGGCCCGGGCGTCGTCACCGCCGGCGACATCCAGACCGTGGGCGATGTCGTGGTGCTCAATCCGGACCTCCAGATCTGCACGCTCGACGAGGGCGCCGAGATCCGCATGGAGTTCACGGTTTCCACCGGCAAGGGCTACGTGCCCGCCGAGCGCAATCGCCCCGAGGACGCGCCGATCGGCCTGATCCCGGTCGACAGCCTGTACTCGCCGGTCCGCAAGGTCTCCTACAAGGTCGAGAACACCCGCGAGGGCCAGATCCTCGACTACGACAAGCTGACCATGACGATCGAGACCAACGGCGCGCTGACGCCGGATGACTCGGTGGCTTACGCCGCCCGCATCCTGCAGGATCAGCTCAACGTGTTCGTCAACTTCGAAGAGCCGCGCAAGGAAGTGGCCCAGGAGATCATCCCGGACCTCGCCTTCAACCCGGCCTTCCTCAAGAAGGTGGACGAGCTCGAGCTGTCGGTGCGTTCGGCCAACTGCCTGAAGAACGACAACATCGTCTACATCGGCGACCTCGTGCAGAAGTCGGAAGCCGAAATGCTCCGCACTCCGAACTTCGGCCGCAAGTCGCTGAACGAGATCAAGGAAGTGCTGGCCCAGATGGGTCTGCATCTCGGCATGGAAGTGCCGGGCTGGCCGCCGGAGAACATCGACGAGCTCGCCAAGCGCTTCGAAGATCACTACTGAGTTCGGCGAATAGGGAGTGGCGAATAGCGAATGACAATTCGCTAGTCGCCATTCGCTACTCACCATCTGGGCGAACGCAGGAAGCCCACCTGAGCAACTGATCCGACGAACCATCGCGGCAGTTCATACATAAGGAATAGATACATGCGTCACGGCAAGGTTCATCGGAAGCTCAATCGCACTGCCGAGCATCGCCGCGCGATGTTCGCCAACATGTGCGCCGCGCTGATCAAGCACGAGCAGATCGTCACGACGCTCCCGAAGGCCAAGGAATTGCGCCCGATCGTGGAGAAGCTGATCACCCTCGGCAAGAAGGGCGGGTTGGCCATGCGCCGCCAGGCCATCTCCGAGATGCGCGACAAGGATCAGGTCAAGAAGCTGTTCGACACCCTCGCGCCCCGCTACAAGGACCGCCAGGGCGGCTACACCCGCATCATCAAGGCCGGCTTCCGCTACGGCGACAACGCCGCGATGGCCGTGATCGAGTTCGTCGATCGCGACGTCGATGCCAAGGGCCAGGATTCGGGCCCGGTGCAGGAGAAGGAAGCCGAGGCGGCGTAAGCCGACCGGTACTAGGATTTCAGAAAGCGGCGCCCCTGGGCGCCGTTTTTTTTGTATGGCGCGGCGATTTCTCAGGCTGCGCACGATGATTTTGCAGGTGCGAATTTGTTTGGGGGAGATTCGATGAGGACCACGATTGCCATTGCACTCGCGCTGCTGACGTCGCCGGCCATGGGCGAGACGCTGGCCGAGCGTGGCGCCTATCTCGTCAACAGCGTTATGGTCTGCCACAACTGCCACACGCCGCGTGGGCCGCAGGGGCTCGATCTCTCGGGCGGTAGTCAGGTTTTTGACGAGCCCGCCTTCAAGGTCTCCGGCTCCAACATCACGCCGGACAAGGACACCGGCATCGGCAACTGGAGCGATGCCGAGCTGAAGCGGTTTCTCGTGAGCGGCGTCAGGCCCAACGGCACCAAGGTCGCGCCGATCATGCCGACCGCGTTCTACACGGTGCTCACCGCCCACGATCTCGAAGCGCTCGCCGCTTACCTGCGCTCGGTGCCGCCGGTGCGTCACGAGACGCCGGCGCCGGAATACAGGATCGCCTTGAAGCAGGAGGTGCCGACCTATGCGGGCAAGCAGGCGAGCGAGGGCGAGCTGTCGGACAAGCTCGCACGCGGCCGTTATCTGCTCACCATCGCGCATTGCCTCGAATGCCACACGCCGGAAGGCCCATCCGTCGTGCATGATTTCACGACCGCGAGCGGCAAGGGCGGCCGCACCTTCAAGGGGCCGTGGGGCGAATCCATTTCCCCCAACATCACCGCGGATCCCGCGGCGGGCCTTGGCCAGTGGAGCGACGACGAAATCAAACGTGCGATTGCGCAAGGCATCGCGCGCGACGGTCGCAAGCTCAAGCCGCCGATGGCTTATGCTGCCTATGCCAGCATGACGCCGCAGGATCTCGATGCCATCGTCGCCTTCGTCCGGACGCTGCCACCCAAGAAATAGGCGCGGTCGTGCCGTAGGGTGGGCAAAGGCGCAAAGCGCCGTGCCCACCATTCCATCCGTGTCCCGCGCTGACATGGTGGGCACGCTTTCGCCTTCGCTCGTCGAGCTCTGGCGGACAAGCCGCTTTGCCCGCCCCACAAACTCACGCATCGGTGAGCGATGATTGCACCCGCCGGCCCGCCGCACGATATCTCCATCAACCTCAATGGAGACGACGTATGAAGATCGACCTTTCCGGTAAGACCGCCCTCGTGACCGGCTCGACCGCCGGCATCGGCCATGCCATCGCCAGAGGCCTTGCCGGCTCAGGCGCCAGCGTGGTCATCAACGGACGCGGCCAGGACAAGGTCGATGCGGCCGTGCGCAAGCTGGAAGCAACGGGCGCCAAGGTGCGCGGCATCGCCGCCGACGTCTCGACCGCTGCGGGTTGCAAGGCCCTCGTTGCAGTGCTGCCCGAGGTCGACATCCTCATCAACAATGCCGGCATCTTCGAGCCCAAGGACTTCTTCGAGATCCCCGATGAGGACTGGAGCCGCTTCTTCGAGGTCAACGTGATGAGCGGCGTGCGGCTGTCGCGCGCGTACATGAAGGGCATGCTGAAGCGCAACTGGGGCCGCATCGTCTTCATCTCCTCGGAGTCCGGGCTGAACATTCCCGTCGAGATGATCCATTACGGCATGAGCAAGACGGCCCAGCTCTCGGTGGCGCGCGGCCTCGCGCAGCTCACCCGCGGCACCGGTGTCACGGTGAACTCGGTGCTGCCTGGCCCGACCATGTCCGAGGGCGTCGAGACCTTTGTGAAAGATCTCGCCAAGCAGAACGGCCAGTCGGTCGATGAAGCCGCCGCCAATTTCGTCAAGCAGCATCGGCCGAGCTCGCTGATCCAGCGTTTCGCCAGCGTCGACGAGATCGCCAATATGGTGGTCTATGTTTCGTCGAAAGAAGCGTCCGCCACCAACGGCGCGGCCCTGCGGGCGGAAGGCGGCATCGTCAATACGATCGCCTGAGGCACGCGCATGCCGGCCTATGTGATCTCCGAAGTCGAGATGCGTGATCCCGACGGATTTGAGGCCTATCGCGTGCTCGCCGCGAAGACGATCGCGCAGTATGACGGCCGCTATCTCGTTCGCGGCGGCAAGGCGGAACTGGCAGAAGGCAATTTGCCGCCGAAGGCCATCGTCATCGTCGAATTTCCGTCGATGGCGAGGCTGAAGCAATGGTACACTTCGCCGGAATATGCCGAGGCGTTGAAGATCCGCGCCGGCGCGCTGGAGCGCCGGCTGCTGTTCGTCGAGGGCGCGGCGCCGACGATGTAGATTGCAGGAGTCCGGGCAGAAACATGAGCCGTTTCTGGAGCAGCTTGACGCATGACTTGAAACCCTACGTGCCGGGTGAACAGCCCCGCATCGCGGACCTGGTCAAGCTCAACACCAACGAGAACCCGCTCGGTCCGTCTCCGCGGGCGCTGGACGCGATCCGCGAGGCGGCAGCCGATACGCTGCGTCTCTATCCGGACCCGCAGGCGACCGCGCTGCGGGCCTCGCTGGCCGCCTATCACGGCGTCAGACCCGAGCAGGTGTTCGTCGGCAACGGCTCGGACGAGGTGCTGGCGTATGCCTTCGTCGCCCTGCTGAAGCAGGATGCGCCGCTGCTGTTTCCCGATATCACCTACAGTTTCTATCCGGTCTATTGCCGTCTGTTCGGCATCGTCTACGAGACCGTGCCGCTCGATCCGGCCATGCGCATCCAACTCGCCGATTATCGCCGGCCGGCCGGCGCGATCGTCGTTCCAAATCCGAACGCGCCGACGGGCATCGCGCTGTCTCGCGCCGAGATCACGACGCTGCTGGAAGAGCATCCTGACGTGCCCGTGGTCGTCGACGAAGCCTATGTCGACTTCGGTGCCGAGACCGCAATTCCGCTGGTTGCTTCCCACCGGAATCTCCTGGTCGTGCAGACCATGTCCAAGTCGCGCGCTCTTGCCGGGCTTCGGGTCGGATATGCGATCGGTGATGCCGATCTGATCGATGGGCTCGTGCGTGTGAAGGACAGCTTCAATTCATATCCGCTCGGCCGGCCTGCTCAGGCCGGCGCGATCGCCTCCCTGGAGGACGAGCCCTATTTCCAGCAGGGCCGCCGTCGCGTGATCGAGGGCAGGGAGCGGCTGACCCGCGGACTGAAGGAAGCCGGCTTCGAGGTGCTGCCGTCTCTGGCCAACTTCGTCTTCGCGCGCCATCCCGCGCATGAGGGGGCCGCGCTCGCGGCGGCGCTGCGGGAGCAGGCGGTGATCGTCCGCCACTTTTCCGCACCTCGCATCTCGGACTATCTGCGGATCACCGTGGGCACGGATGAGCAGATCGATCGTCTGTTGTCGGCCGTGGCCCGGATCGTGAGATAGCGACAGAAACCATAGGGTGGGCAAAGCGGCTTGTCCGCCGGAGCTCGAAGAGCGAAGGCGGAAGCGTGGCCACCATCTCTCGACGCCATTGCGAGATGGTGGGCACGGCGCAAAGTGCGCCTTTGCCCACCCTACGAGACCGTCGCCTACTGCGAAGTCCTGACCTACCACCCCTCCAGCACGATCTTGCCGCGTGACTTGCCGCTCTCGAGCAGCGCATGGGCGCGCTTGAGATTGGCTGCGTTGATCGTGCCAAAGGTCTGGTCGAGCGTGGTGCGCAGCACGCCCTTGTCGATGAGATCGGCGACGTCGTTGAGCAGATGATGCTGCGCGATCATGTCCGCCGTCTGGAACGAGGAGCGCGTGAACATCGATTCCCAGTGCACCGAGATCGCCTTGCCCTTGAAGGTGCTCATGGTGAATTCCGGCGGATCGTCGATCAGGCCGAACCGGCCCTGCGGCGCCATGAACTCGGCGATGCTCTTGTAGTGCTGGTCGGTGAAGGTGAGGCTCGCCACCAGTGCGACCGGCGGCAGCTTCAGCTTCTCGATCTGCTCCTTCATCGGCTTGCCGTGGTCGATCACCGCATGCGCGCCGAGATCGAGGCACCATTTTTGCGATTCCGGTCGCGTCGCGGTGGCGAGCACCGTGAGGCCGGTGAGGCGGCGCGCAAGCTGGATCAGGATCGAGCCGACGCCGCCGGCGCCGCCCGTGATCAGCAGCGTACGCGGATCGACGCTCTTGCCGGGCGCCGCGCCGAGCCGGTCGAACAGCAATTCCCACGCGGTGATGGAGGTGAGGGGGAGGGCGGCGGCCTGCGCGAACGAGAGACTCTTCGGCTTGTTGCCGACGATGCGCTCGTCGACCAGGTGGAATTCGGCGTTGGTGCCCTGGCGCAGGATCGAGCCGGCGTAGAACACCTCATCGCCGGGCTTGAACAGCGTGACCTCGGGGCCGACGGCATCGACCACGCCGGCGGCATCATAGCCGAGAATCTTGGTCTCGCCCTCGGGCGGCGCGGCGCGCTTGCGCACCTTGTAATCGACCGGATTGGCCGAGATTGCCTTCACGGCGACGCGGATGTCGCGCCCCTTGGGCTCGGGTTTCGCGGTCTCGAAATCGATCAGCGCGTCCTGATCTTCGATCGGAAGCGATTTTTTATAGCCGACGGCCTTCATGGCTTGTCTCCATCAGATGGCGCCCAGCTAGTGATGTGCGCCTGACCTGCTAACTGTCCCGCTGGCTCCAATTTGGCAAGTACTGTAAATTCGGGGATATAGTCCCTGTTTGGATACTAATGGGAAAACACGCATGAAACGGCGCGACTTTGCCCGTCGTCCCGGCTGCTCGGTCGAGGCGACGCTAGATCTCATCGACGGCAAGTGGAAGGGCGTGATCCTCTATCACCTGCAAAGCGGCACCCAGCGCTTCGGCGAGTTGCGCCGCAGGATGCCCGGTATTACCCAGCGCATGCTGACCAAGCAGCTTCGCGCGCTGGAGGAGGACGACCTCGTCATCCGCAAGGTCTATGCCGAGGTGCCGCCGCGCGTGGAGTATTGCCTCTCCGAGCTCGGCGAGAGCCTCAAGCCGGTGATCGACATCCTGAAGGCCTGGGGCGAGAGCCATCAGCAGCGGCTATCCTGCGCGCCGCCGCCGGTGGTCGTGAAGAAGAAGCGCGCTGCGTGAATATCCGGGAGCGGCGTGCCGCTCCCGGATGGGAAGTTTTAGAACGCAACCTGCGTGCGCATTGCCACCGCATTGAACGACGAGCCCGTGTTCACCGCGGAGGTCGCGCTCGCCTGCTTGGAGATGTCGCCGTGCAGATAGTCGAGCATGAAGCGGACGTTGTTGTTGACGTACCAGTTCAGCGCGGCGGTGTAGATGGTCTGCCGTCCACCCGCGATGCCGGCCGCGGTCGCAAGCTGATCGTTCAGGTTCATCGTACTCACGCGCCCCGCGATTTCCCATGCGCCCCAGCCGCCACCGGCGAGTGAGAAGGGATTTGCCGGCTTGACGCCGCCGTAGGAGGCGTTCGCCGGATTGTAGGCACGACTCTCGCCGGTCAGCACGTAGCCGACCTGCGCGTAGCCGCCGTCGAATTTCAGGCTCGGCGCGCCAAACGGCGGCAGACCGGTATTCGCACTGCGATCGACATTGAACCAGTAGTATTCGCCCTGCGCGATGAACGAGCCATAGGTCGCGGCCGCCTCGACGCCGTAGACCTGTGCGCCTGATACGTTGGCGATCGCACCCGTCGATATCAGCGTTGTCGGATCGATCCGCAGCTCGGGCCGGTCGCTCAACGTCAGCGTCTGCGCCTGCGTCACCAGATTTCGCGGCGGCTGGATCAGCCATTCCGCATCGGCGCCGATATGGACGGAATAGCCGTTGCCACTGATCGGGTTGCCGGCGACACGGACGACCGCGCCATATTGCTCGCTGGTGCCTGGCGGAGAGACGCTGGAGGCGGAGTGGATCTGGCCCGTGGTCGGTCCGGTGACATAGGCGCCGATCCAGAGCTGGTCGGTCCACCAGCGGGTGCCGATCGCCGAGCGGAAATCGCCGGCTGCGATGTTCTGCGCGATGAGGCCAGACGAGGCGCGCTCCATGAACATGATGTCGTTGGAACTGGTGGATTCGTCGAGAGTCCAGGGCACATCCATGATGCCGGCCTCGATCGACATCTTGCCGCCGAACGGCTTGAGGCCGGTGTAGCTCAGATACGCATTTTCGATGCCCGATGTCCCGCCGCCCGGCAGGAAGCCCACCGCGGTGCCGCCGGCGGCGCCGGTGCCGCCGAAACCGTCGGACGAGCCGCCGAAGTCGTAGATCAGGGAGTAATTCCAGTCGCCGAAGAACTTACCGACGACGCCGATACGCGCGCGGCGGACATTCTCGCCGCTGTCGAGCTTTTGCGGCACGGTGGATGCAGTATCGGGACGATAGCTGTAGCCGCCGACATCCCAGTGCACGCGGCTCGTGATCGCGATGCAGTTCTGCTCGTCAGCCGTGCAGATGGTGGGTCGATTGTTCGGCATCGTGACGACGACGCCGGAGGCGGGCGCCGGCCCCTTGAGCGGGATCGCCGCGTTGGCGTTGGCGACGACGGCTTTCGCCTCCGAACGCGCCTCGGCCTTCGCCTCAGCCTTTGCCTCGGCCTTGGCTTTCGCAGTGGCCGCCGTGTTCGCGGCAGTCTGGCTCTGCAGCTTGTCGAGCTTCTGCTCCAGCAACTTCAATTGCTGCTTCAGCAGTGCGATCTCCTGCTCGCTGCTGCTTGCCGATTGAGCCTGGGCCTGCGAGGCCGCCAGCGCGCCGGCGAGACCAATCGCCGTGGCTGCCATTCTTGTCCTGCTCACGATACGCCTCCATTCTTTGATGAACTTCCCCAAGTCGTGGCGGAGAGCCTAGGTATGATCGATGACTGCCCCGCGACGGCGCACCACGGTTGCGTGGTTCCCACTGGTGCAAATTCGCCGCAACCGAATCCGTCACGGAACAGAATGCTGGATGATGCGCGTCATGCCAATCTATCGCGCCAGGCGACTTGCGATTTTGCACGGAGGCTTGCATTCCGGCGACACCCGGAAGGGGGGTGAATAATGCCGCCCGGCGGCCTTCTATTGGCGGGCGAACGCGCCTATATTCCGGCGTCTTTTCCGAGAGGTAGGAATGTTTCGATCGACCTGGACCGCCGCCATCGTCACGGCATTGTGCATAGCGTTTTCGGCCCACCTCCATCCTGCTGCGGCGCAGGACCGTCGTGTCCCGTCGTCGCAGGCCGAGCTGCGGCTGTCCTATGCGCCGATCGTGCAGCGGGTGCAGCCGGCGGTCGTCAACGTCTATGCCGCCAAGGTGGTGCAGAACCGCAATCCGCTGCTCGACGACCCGTTGTTCCGCCGCTTCTTCGGCGTGCCGGGCCAGCAGCAGGAGCAAGTGCAGCGCTCTCTCGGCTCGGGCGTGATCGTCGATGCTTCAGGTCTTGTCGTGACTAACGTCCACGTGATCGAAGGTGCCGATCAAGTGAGGGTCTCGCTGTCGGACAAGCGTGAGTTCGAGGCCGAGATCGTGCTGAAGGATTCGCGCACGGACCTCGCGGTCCTGCGTCTGAAGGATTCGAAAGAGAAGTTTCCGGCGCTCGAATTCACCAATTCGGACGAGCTGATGGTGGGCGACGTCGTGATGGCGATCGGCAACCCATTCGGCGTCGGTCAGACCGTGACTCACGGCATCATCTCGGCGCTTGCGCGCACGCAGGTCGGCATCACCGATTACCAGTTCTTCATCCAGACCGATGCGGCAATCAATCCCGGCAATTCCGGCGGTGCGCTGGTCGACATGAATGGCCGGCTGGCCGGCATCAACACCGCGATCTATTCGCGCTCCGGCGGCTCGCAGGGCATCGGCTTTGCGATTCCCGCCAACATGGTGCGCGTCGTCGTCGCCTCCGCCAAGAGCGGCGGCAAGGCGGTGAAGCGTCCGTGGCTCGGCGCGAAGCTGCAGGCGGTGACGCCCGAGATCGCCGAGAGCCTCGGCCTGCGCTCGCCGACCGGTGCGCTGGTCGCAAGCGTGGTGCAGAACGGCCCCGCGGCGAAGGCCGGCCTGAAATCATCCGATCTCATTACCGGCATCGACGGCCAGACCGTGGATGATCCCAACGCCTTCGACTACCGCTTCGCAACCCGTCCGCTTGGCGGCACCGCGCAGATCGACGTGCAGCGCGGCAGCAAACCGGTCAAGCTGACGGTGGCGCTGGAGACCGCGCCGGATACGGGGCGCAGCGAGCTTGTGATCACCGCGCGTTCGCCGTTCCAGGGCGCGAAGGTCTCGACCATCACGCCGGCGGTCGCCGACGAGCTGCACCTCGACGCCGACACCGAAGGCGTCGTGATCGCCGACCTCGGCGGCGACAGTGCGGCTGCCAATGTCGGCTTCCAGAAGGGCGACATCATCCTGGCCGTCAACAACCAGAAGATCAGCAAGACCGGCGATCTCGAGAAGGCCGCGGGCGAACGCCCCCGGATCTGGCGCATCACGCTGGTGCGCAACGGTCAGCAGATCAACGTCACGCTGGGCGGATGAGTTCGAAGCGACCACAGGAGACGCCAACTCTCTTTGCCGCGGCGGGGCTCGATCACGAGGCTCCGCATCCGCTGCCGGATCGGCTGCGCCCGCGCGCGCTGTCGGAGGTCGTAGGGCAGGACCACATCCTCGGGCCTGATGGCGCGCTGACGCGCATGCTGGAGACGCGCACGCTGGGCTCGCTGGTGTTCTGGGGCCCGCCCGGCACCGGAAAGACAACGGTGGCGCGGCTGCTGGCGGATGCCACCGACCTCCATTTCGAGCAGATCTCCGCAGTGTTCTCCGGCGTCGCCGATCTCAAGAAGGCGTTCGATGCCGCGCGGGCCCGCCGCGAGATGGGCAAGGGCACGCTGCTGTTCGTCGACGAGGTGCATCGCTTCAACCGTGCGCAGCAGGATTCGTTTCTGCCCGTCATGGAAGACGGCACGGTGGTGATGGTCGGCGCCACCACCGAGAACCCGTCCTTCGAGCTCAACGCGGCGCTTTTGTCGCGCGCGCGGGTGCTGGTGTTTCGCTCGCTCGATGCCGCCGCGATCGAAAAGTTGTTCGCGCACGCCGAAGAGGTCGAAGGCAGGAAGCTGCCGCTCGATGCCGAGGCGCGCGCGGTTCTGGTGCGCATGGCCGATGGTGACGGCCGCGCATCGCTGACGCTCGCCGAAGAGGTCTGGCGTTCGGCGCGCGCGGACGAGATCTTCAATGCCGCGCAGTTGCAGGACATCCTGCAGCGCCGCGCGCCGATCTACGACAAGTCCGCCGATGGCCATTACAACCTGATCTCGGCGCTGCATAAATCGGTACGCGGCTCCGATCCCGATGCGGCGCTGTATTACCTTGCGCGCATGCTCGACGCCGGCGAGGACCCGCTGTTCCTGGCCCGCCGCGTTGTGCGCATGGCGGTCGAGGACATCGGGCTCGCCGATCCGCAGGCGCTCGTCATCGCCAATGCGGCGAAAGACGCCTTCGATTTCCTCGGCCATCCCGAAGGCGAGCTCGCGATCGCGCAGGCCGTCGTCTATCTCGCCACCGCGCCGAAATCGAACGCGGTCTACACCGCCTTCGGCACGGCGATGCAGGTGGCAAAGCAGGCCGGCTCGCTGCTGCCGCCAAAGCACATCCTGAACTCGCCGACCAAGCTGATGAAGTCGGAAGGCTACGGCACCGGCTACGCATACGACCACGATGCCCCCGACGCCTTCTCCGGCCAGGACTACTTTCCGGAAGCCCTGGGTCGCCAGACCTTCTACGACCCGCCCGAGCGGGGCTTTGAGCGCGAGATCCGCAAGCGGCTGGATTACTGGGCCAAGCTGCGCAAGGAGCGGGGTGGCTCACGCTAGAACGGCCATTTCGTCGTGACGAAAGGCCGCTTTTAGGGTAGGCAGGCAACCATGAGCCGCCGCATCAAAAGAACCGATCCCAAGCCCCGTTCGCGCGATGAGCGCAAGGAATCGCGCCCGTTCAAGGCGCGGAGCGCGTCAAAGGCTGGGCCGCGTCCGGGCGGCAAGCCCAGTGATAAGCCCGGCGGCAAGCCGCCACGTTTTGCGGGCGAGCGCGCCGAGCGGCGTCCGCCCAAAGCCAAGCTGGAGAGGGCTGAGCTGGAAAGGGCCGCGCCTGAAAAGTCCGTCGAGGCGCTGCTGCCGACCAAGGTTCAGACCGTCACTGTCACGGCCGACGAGAACAACATGCGCGTCGATCGCTTCCTCGAGGCGCGCTTTCCCGGCCTGTCGTTCTCCCACATCCAGCGCGTCGTCCGCAAAGGCGAGCTGCGCGTCGACGGCAAGCGCGTCGACAGCAAGGACCGCCTGGAGGAGGGGCAGAGCGTCCGCATTCCGCCGCTGAAGCTGGATGCGCCGAAGGTCGTCGGCGAGCTCTCGGAAGCCGCGCAGAAGACGCTCAAGGCGCTGAAGGAGATGACGATCTATGAGGACGACGACGTCCTCGTCCTGAACAAGCCCGCCGGCCTTGCCGTGCAGGGCGGCTCGGGCATGACGCGCCACATCGACCAGATGCTGGAGGTGATGCGCGATTCCAAGGGCCAGAAGCCGCGCCTCGTGCACCGCATCGATCGCGAGACGTCGGGCTGCCTGCTGATCGCCAAGACGCGCTTCGCCGCCTCGCATCTGACCGGCGCGTTCCGCTCGCGCTCGGCGCGAAAGGTCTATTGGGCACTGGTGCCGGGCCTGCCGAAGCCGAAGCAGGGCCGCATCTCGACCTTCCTGGCGAAGGAAGAGAGCGAGGACGACACCATCATGCGCATCGCCCAGCATGGCGACGAGGGCGCGAGCCACGCGGTGACCTATTACGCGGTGGTCGAGACCGCCGGCAACAAGCTGACCTGGGTGTCGCTGAAGCCGGTGACGGGCCGTACCCATCAGCTCCGCGCCCACATGGAGCATATCGGCCACCCCATCGTCGGCGATCCCAAATATTTCAACATCGAGAACTGGCAGCTGCCGGGCGGCCTGCAGAACCGGCTGCATCTGCTCGCGCGCCGCATCGTCATCCCGCATCCGCGCGGCGGCTTTATCGACGCCACCGCGCCGCTGCCGCCGCACATGCAGCAGTCATGGAATCTGCTCGGGCTGGACGCCAGCCGGTTTGATCCGATCGAGAACGCGCCGGAGGAGTAGGGGCTGAGCTCCGCTGCCAGCCCCGTCATTGCGAGGAGCCCTCGCGACGAAGCAATCCAGATTGCCTCCGCGGAGACAGTCTGGATTGCTTCGCTTCGCTCGCAATGACGGCGAGGAAAGAGCGGTGGCCTCCAGCGCCCTCAATTCCGAAACTGCTCCAGAAACATCCGCAAGCTGTCATGCGGGCTCTCGACATCTGTGATCAGCCAGCCCTCGGGGCCGTTGACCAGGACGAAGTTCAGCGCAACCCGGCGGCCGTGATTGTCGAAATTCGCCGCGACATAGGTCTTGTCGAATTGCCTGCGCACGACCGCAATCGCGACGGGACCGAGCTTCCAGCTAGGGCTCTGCACCAGGAAATCGTAGGGCTCGACCTTCGGCGTGCTCCAGGCCTTGCGCAAGGGCAGATCGAAGAATTGCTGGGCAGTGGTGGCATCGCGCGGCAGGCCTTTGGACAGCTCCGGCGCGCCCTCGCCGTAATAGGCATAGACGTTGCGGACCAGCGATTCCGGGGTGCGAAAGCCGGCCTCCGCCGCGGCCAGCCAAAGCCCGGCGAACAGGGCTGCAATGCCCGCAAGTTCCCTCATGCCCGCTGCTCGCTTTATCGGCCGCCGGTCTTATCTTAAAAGCCTAAAGCGCGATGCGATTGGGAGCAATCGCCACCGCGCTTTAGCTTGTTATTTGAGCATGATCCTTTCGGAAAACCGCCACACACTTTTCCGGATCATGCTCACCATCCAGCGACCGGGACCGAAAACTCACATGCGCGAATTGTTCGAAGAAGCAGCCAGCCAACCCCCGCCGGATCCGCGGGAATCGGCGCGTGCGTCCGCGCGTACGCCGCTGCGCAAGCGCTTCTACAAGGAGGCCGGCGTCACCGAGGCCGAGGGCGGCTTTGCCATCACGCTCGACGGCAAGCCGATCCGTACACCCTCCGGCCGGCAGGTGGTGATCCCCTCGCGCGCGCTGGCCGACGCCGTGGCCGCGGAATGGGCCGCCCAGGGCGAGACGATCGACCCGGTGACCATGCCGCTGACGCGGATCGCCAACAGCGTGGTCGAGGGCGTTGTCGACCGCGTCGAGTTGGTCAGCGACGACCTTGCAAAATACTTCGAGTCCGACCTGCTGTTCTATCGCGCCGGTCACCCCGAGGGGCTGGTCGCCCGCGAAGCCGCGCATTGGGACCCCGTGCTGTTCTGGGCCGCGGAGGCGTTGGGCGCGCATTTCATCCTGTCCGAAGGCGTCATGCACGTGAAGCAGCCGGACGAGGCCCTTCAGGCCGCCCGCGGCGCGCTGCCGGGGGATGCCTGGTCGGTCGCAGCCCTCCACATCGTGACGACCCTGACCGGCTCGGCGCTGCTGGCGCTGGCGCTGGCCCATGGCGTGTGCGATGCCGGCCAAGTCTGGGCCGCCGCCCACGTCGACGAGGACTGGAACGCCGAGAAATGGGGCGTGGACGAGGAGGCGGCCGCCCGCCGCGCTGCCCGCCTGAAGGATTTTGAGGCCGCCGTGGCGGTGCTGGCGGCCGTGAACGCGCCGGCAGCCAAAGGTCCTTAACGAGAGGTTTACGAGGGCGGCCTTAGGGTGGGACCAGCGTTCCCCGGGCCCCCTTGAGATGCCGACGCCGATAAGCTCAATCGTCCCCGTCAGTGCCGCCAGCCCCGTGGCTGATGCGACGACGCCCGATCTCGCGCTCCAGGCCGGCAGCGTCGTCGACGCCAGGGTGGTCAGCGTGCTCGCCGACAATCTGGTGCGGATCGCGATCGCCAACCTCTCGATGGACGTGATGTCGGAGGTGTCGCTGACACCGGGGCAGAACCTCCAACTCGCGGTGTCGCAGAATGACGGCACCATCCGGCTCGCCGTCATGAACGGCGCAGGCGAGGCGACCGCCGACCAGATCACGCTGACGCCGCGCGCGGCGTCGCTCATCGACAGCCCGTCGCTCGCACCATCCGCGACCGCGCCCCGCAATCCGCTGACGCCGCTGGAGCAAATTGCCGTCACCGCCGCCTCGGCCGAGGCGGTGACAAAGCAGGGCAGCCAGGCGCCGCTGTTCGCCAATCTTGCCTCCGTTGTCACCGGCAGCGACCTGCCGGCGGGACTGAAGCAGGCGGTGCTGGACGTGCTGGTGCAGCAGACGCCGCTCAACACCGCCCTTGATGGCGGCGATATCGAATCCGCGTTCCAGAAGTCCGGACTGTTCCTCGAGGCTTCGCTTGCCGCCGGCGCAACGCCGTCCTCCGGCACTGTGCCGGATTTGAAGGCCGCGCTGCTGGTGCTGCGCCAGACGCTGGCGACGCTCGAGGCCGCCGCGCCTCAGGCGCAGAGCGGCGCGCTTCCGGCGAACGCCACGGCCACACCGCAGGTCGCCGTCGCGCCGGCTCTGGTCGAGAGCGAGGCCGCGCAATCCGCATTGCCGTCAGCCGGATCTGAGGCCGCCCAAGCGCCGCAATTTCCGCGCAACGTCAATCTTGCCGCAGCCGTGCTGGCCGACATCGCCGGCAACACGTCCCAGGCGGCGGTGCCGCGAACCATGTCGGCCGGTCTTGCCGCGAGCCTGTTGCAGGAGGTGACGCAAAACCTGCCGCGCATGATCGGGAACGTGCCGGGCGCCAACAAGGCCGTTCCTGATGGCCACATCTTCGAGGCCGCGGCGCGCGCGACGACGCCACCGCCATTTCGGGGTGCACTGCCGTCGCCGCAGTCCATCGCCTCGCCATCGCTCGCGCCGGATACACCGCTCTCCGCAACGGTGCATCGTCTGCTCGACGACACCGACGCCGCGATCGCGCGGCAGACGCTGCTGCAGGTCGCTTCGCTCCCTGACCGGACCGATGCCAGCGGTCATCGTATCGACCCAACCGTGCCGCAGTGGAATTTCGAGATTCCGTTTGCGACCCCGCAGGGCACGGCGATGGCGCAGTTCGAGATCTCGCGCGACGGCGGCAATGACTCCGCCGATCCTGCCAAGCGCGCCTGGCGCGCGCGCTTCACGCTCAATGTCGAGCCGGCCGGCCCCGTGCATGCGCTGATCACGCTCAACGGCGACAAGACCTTCGTGCGGATGTGGGCGGAGCGGCCGACCACCGCGCAGCAGCTCCGCGCCGGCATCAACGAGCTCAGCCAGGCGATGACGCGCGCCGAGCTCAAGCCCGGCGACATCGTGGTTCGCGACGGCACGCCGCCGCAGCCAGCACCGGCCCGCGCCGGCCACTTCCTGGACCGCGCCACATGAGCGATGCACCAAAGCTCGCCATTGCGCTGCATTACGAGAAGGGCACCAACGCGCCCGTCGTCGTCGCCAAGGGCAAGGGCACGATCGGCGAGAAGATCGTCGAGATCGCGAAAGCCAACGACATCCCGATCGAGGAGAACGAGATTCTGGCCGGCGCGCTGTCCAAGGTCGAGCTCGGCGAGGAGATTCCGCCGGATCTCTACAAGGCCGTCGCAGAGGTGCTAGTGTTCGTGCTGCGGCTGTCGGGGCGGGGGCGATAGAGCATGATCCCGACCCGAAGGGCCGCGTTAGCGCAAAGTGTGTAGCGGTTTTCCGAGCAGATCATGCTCAAGAGATAACTGTCATCGTTTCACCACGTAGCGGCTTCATGGTCGCGCACGCTTTCATCGTTCAACGGACATCGCCCTTGATCACCCGCCGTTCCACCCTCGGTCTTCTTGCCGCAGCTGCAATCGTGCCGTCGCGCGCGCTCGCTCATGTCGCGCCGCCGCGCAACGAGATCCGCGACAGCCTTGCAAAACGCTTCACTGACCTTGGCACGTCAGGCACTTTCGTCGGCTACAAGGTCGAAGACTATCTGATCGTCGCCAGCGACAAGGAGCGCTCGGGCGAGGGCAAGCTGCCGGCTTCGACGTTCAAGATCCCGAACTCGCTGATTGCGCTCGAAACCGGCGTGGTCGTCGATCCCGACAAGGACGTCTTCCCGTGGGACGGCGTGAAGCGGCCGATCGAGGCCTGGAATAAGGATCACACGCTGCGCAGCGCGATCGCGGTCAGCGCGGTGCCGGTCTATCAGGAGATCGCGCGCCGGATCGGCGAGGCACGGATGCAGAAATATGTCGACATGTTCGACTACGGCAATCGCGACATCGGCGGCGGCATCGACCAGTTCTGGCTGACCGGCAATTTGCGCATCGACCCGATCGAGCAGATCGATTTCGTCGACCAGCTGCGCCGCCGCTCGCTACCGATTTCGAAGCGCAGCCAGGATCTCGTCGCCGACATCCTGCCGGTGACGAAGGTCGGCGACAGCGTCATTCGCGCCAAGTCCGGCCTGCTCGGCGCCGAGCGCGGCGAGCCGTCGCTGGGCTGGATGGTCGGCTGGGCCGAGAAGGGCGAGGCGCACACGGTGTTTGCCCTGAACATGGATTGCAAGGAGCAGCGCCATATCGAGGCGCGCATGACGCTGACGCAAGCCTGCCTTGCCGAGATCGGCGCGATATAGCGTGACCGCGCTCACCAACGTCATTGCGAGGAGCTCTTGCGACGAAGCAATCCAGACTGTCTCTGTTGTGGGATTCTGGATTGCTTCGCGGAGCCTGTCATCGGGCCGCGCTATGCGCGGACCCGTTGGCTCGCAATGACGGACGCCAACGCAGGCCTCACGTGCATCTCATGGCGAGCTGCCGCAGGGTGGGCAAAGGCGCGTGGCTCCGTGCCCACTATTTCTCTGAAACCACGGACGTATCGTGGGCACGCTTCGCTTTGCCCACCCTACGGCAGCGCGTGCGGAGAGGCAGTCTCATCCCAGCTTGAACAGCGCCTGCAGAAACTCCTCCACCGCCTTCCGCGACTCTGCCGCCGTCGTGGGATTGCCGCCGACATGCGGGTTGAGCTCGACGCAGGCATCCTTGTAGGTGAAGGGCGCATTGGTATCGCCGTTCATCAGCACGCTGCCGTCGCCCTCCCTGATCTTGCAGTTGCGCACGGTCTGCGCGTTCGCGGACACCGCGACGGTGTTGACGCCGAGCAGGCCGCTGTCAAAACCGTGGGCGCTGTCGGGATATTCGGTCAGCACAACATCGCGCCCGGCCACCTTGAGCCGTTCGACGAAGGCCTTGCAGCTCCTCACGGGATTGTAGTCATCCGGCGTGCCGTGGAAGATGCGGATCGGGCGCGCAGCGACCTCGCTGTCGCCGACATAGGTCGTCGAACAGTCCGGGTAGAACGGGATGTAGGCCGCGAACTGCACGCCGGACTTGTTCCAGAGCTTGTTGAAGCGCTCGAGGCTTGCATAGAGCGTCGCCTGGCCGCCGCGTGAAAAGCCCATCAGCACGATGCGGTCAGGATCGACGCGCGGATGCTTTGCGAGGATCTCCAGCGAGCGGTAGATGTCGACGATCAGATTGAGCCGGCCGAGCAGGGCCTGGTTCGGCCCGACAACCGTCAGTCCGCGGCCGGTAAAGCCGTCGATGACGAAGGTCGAGATGCCCATGGCGTTGAAGGCGTGCACCCAGGCTTCGGTGGTGGCGCCGACGCCGCTGGAGCCATGCATCAGCACCACGACAGGAAGCTTGCCGCTGCCCTGCGCCACGCGGAATTCGCCGGCGACCGTCACCGGCTTGGCGGCGGCTGCATCGCCGCTGAGGAATTGCTGGTCGGAGAGGGTGAGCGAGGGGATCGGGTAGATCTCGGCGCGGGTCGCGACCTCCCTGGGCAGGGCCTGCGCGACGGCCTCGCCGCTGACGAATGCACTCGAAGCGCACAGCGCGATGAGCGCGGCTACAGCGCGCCAGTTGGTGGCCATCGGATCCTCCCTGATATTTTTGCCGAGTAGACCAACCGGCCCGCGCGCTGTCAATTTGACGCGGGGGCGTCCGCCTCAGGCGCTGTCAGCTTTCTTCACCGCCAACGCCTGGTCGATGGCAAAGCCTCCGATCTCGCTCATCGCTTGCGAGATCACGTCCCCCTTGCGGGCAAAGCCTGCGGAGAGGACATCGAACTGGGTGCGCGCCAGCCGCAGCACCTCGATCGGCACGGAGACGACGGTGTCGTTGAAGCTGTCGACTGAGGTGCGCAACGTATCGAGCTCGGTGGTGAGCTTGCCGATATGGCTCTCGGCGTGCTGCATCAGGCCGAGCAGCTTCTCGCGCTCGGCGTCGAATGCGGCGCGCCCGGCGGCGGCCGCAGCCGTCACTTCGGCAAGCTGGATGCGCAGCGCCGCGATCTGGCCGACCATGGCGTCGGAGGCAAGCTCGGCGGCCTCGCGCAGCTCGACATGACGCGCGTTCTCTTCCTGCGTCTCGTGAAAGAGCCGCTCGGCCGACATCGCCCGCCGCGTCAGCGACTCGATCAGCGCGGCCGCGCGCAGCAGCATGTCGCCGTTCCGTCCCGATACCATGCTGGCCATGCGCCGCAGGAAATCGACGGTTTCGGACGAGGGGCTCGGCGGCAGTGGGACGACCGTCGCGGACATGGGTGATGCCTAACCAGGGCACAATGACCGCCGCCGTACCGACTGGGCTCACGCAACTTTCGGCGCCTGATCGCTGGGCCTGGAGCAAGCCTGAATCGCCCGGCCGGGTCAACTGGCTGGCGCGGCATTCGTAGCCCGGATGGAGCCAACGGAAGCGGCCGCCAAAGCCGGGGTCAGGCGTCCTTCTGCCGGCCGATCCGGCCGAGATGAGTAAAGCCGAACCCGGCCGAATATTTCAGGCCATAGCCGAGCGCGCGGTCGATCCCGATATGGGCGAGCCAGATCAAGGCGATGGAGAGGGTGAGAGGCGAGGCGAGGCCGAAGCCCAGCGTCAGCAGGGCCACCGGCGCCATGTAGCTGTGGGCGGCGTTGTAGACCAGCGCGCCGAACTTGGCGTCGGACAGGTAGGCCAGGAAGCTCAGATCGGGCACGAGGAACAGCAGGGCAAACACCAGCCAGGAGCCGTCCCAGGCCCAGTAGAGCATCACCATGCCAGCGAACAGGGTCAGGCCCTCGAGCCGGAGCAGGATGTTGACGCCGCCTGTCGCGGCGCCGGTCTCGGCAGCTCTCTCGTCCATCGTCGTCTCCCAAGCAAAACTTTGTAATTCCTTGCGCTTTCACGCTGCGGCAGGGCAGCCCTGCGGCGCCGAAAGCCGCTTCCCGGCCCGCAAAATGCCGTGTTAGAACCCCCGGCAATCGCATTTAGGCTAAGAACTGGCGGGAGCAAATGAAACATATCCTGGACGCCCTTGAAGATCGTCGTGCCGGCGCAAAGCTCGGCGGCGGGGAGAAGCGCATCGAGGCGCAGCACGCCCGCGGCAAGCTGACCGCCCGCGAGCGCATCGAGCTGCTGCTCGACAAGGGATCGTTCGAGGAGTTCGACATGTTCGTCGAGCACCGCTCCACCGAGTTCGGCATGGAGAAGAACAAGATCCCCGGCGACGGCGTCGTCACCGGCTGGGGCACCGTTAACGGTCGCAAGACTTTTGTGTTCGCCAAGGACTTTACCGTATTCGGCGGGTCCCTGTCGGAAACGCACGCGCTGAAAATTACAAAACTGCAGGACATGGCGATGAAGGCGCGCGCGCCCATCATCGGCCTCTATGACGCGGGCGGCGCCCGCATCCAGGAGGGCGTCGCCGCGCTCGCCGGCTATTCCTACGTGTTCCGCCGCAACGTGCTCGCCTCGGGCGTGATTCCGCAGATCTCCGTCATCATGGGCCCGTGCGCCGGTGGCGACGTTTATTCGCCCGCCATGACCGACTTCATCTTCATGGTGAAGAACACCAGCTACATGTTCGTCACCGGCCCTGATGTGGTGAAGACCGTGACCAACGAGGTCGTCACCGCGGAAGAGCTCGGCGGTGCCTCGGTGCACGCCACGCGCTCCTCGATCGCTGACGGCGCCTTCGAGAACGACGTCGAGACGCTCTTGCAGATGCGGCGCCTGATCGACTTCCTGCCGTCCAACAACACCGACGGCGTGCCGGAATGGCCGAGCTTCGACGACACCGCCCGTATCGACATGTCGCTCGACACGCTGATTCCCGACAATCCGAACAAGCCCTACGACATGAAGGAGCTGATCCTGAAGGTCGTGGACGAGGGCGATTTCTTCGAGATCGCCGACATGTTTGCCAAGAACATCGTCACCGGCTTCGGCCGCATCGCGGGCCGCACTGTCGGCTTCGTCGCCAACCAGCCGATGGTGCTCGCCGGCGTGCTTGACAGCGACGCCTCGCGCAAGGCCGCGCGCTTCGTGCGCTTCTGCGATGCCTTCAACATCCCGATCGTCACCTTCGTGGACGTGCCGGGCTTCCTGCCGGGCACCGCGCAGGAGTATGGCGGCCTGATCAAGCACGGCGCCAAGCTGCTGTTCGCGTATTCGCAGTGCACGGTGCCGCTGGTGACCATCATCACGCGCAAGGCCTATGGCGGCGCCTTCGACGTCATGGCCTCCAAGGAAATCGGCGCCGACATGAACTACGCCTGGCCGACCGCCCAGATCGCCGTGATGGGCGCCAAGGGCGCGGTCGAGATCATCTTCCGCTCTGATATCGGCGACCCCGACAAGATCGCCGCGCGTACCAAGGAATACGAAGACCGCTTCCTGTCGCCCTTCATCGCCGCCGAGCGCGGCTACATCGACGACGTCATCATGCCGCACTCGACGCGGAAACGGATCGCTCGTGCGCTGGCCATGCTGAAGGACAAGAAGGTGGAAGCGCCGGCGAAGAAGCACGACAATTTGCCGCTGTAGAGGGAAGCGCAGGGCGGGTGAGGCGAAGCCGTAGCCCGCCTTATGTATTGGAAGCAGATGGCCGAAGACGAGCCTGACATGCCGAGTGTCTTCGACTTGCCTGAATCTCATCCTCTGCGCGTCGCGCACAAAAAGTGCATCAATCACCGCGCAGACATCGAACGCAGTCAACTGTGCGGTTGTTTCTATTGCAACGAGACGTTTGGACCAGATCGGATTGTCGATTGAGTTGATAAGGACTCCACAGCTCTATGCCCGGAGTGCGGGGTCGACAGCGTAATTGGGGATGCAGATCACCAAATTGTTTCTAGAGGAAATGCATGCTGCTTGGTTTAGCTGAGCCAGTTCGCTGCTGTCGCTGTGCCACGCCAGTTTTGTCCCGAGTATCGGCGATTTGAGGTCCCATGACCGAAGACGATCTGACCGACGAAATCTCCGACATCGAAGACCGGATCGAGCGTCTCGCCGAGATCGCCGAGCGGTGCCGGAAATACATTCTGGCCTCCAAGATTGCGATCGGCGGCGGGGCTGCGCTGCTGCTGATCACGATCCTCGGGCTGTTCGGGACCGGTCAGACCGCCGCGCTCGGATCGATCGCTTTGATCCTCGGCGGGATCGTATCGCTCGGCTCGAACATCAGTACGCTGCGGCAGACGGATGAGGCAATTGGCGCTGCGGAGGCGCGGCGCGCGGCGTTGATTGGAACGATCGACCTGCGCCTGGTCGCAGATGCGCCGCTGAAGCTGATGTGACGCGTCGCCTCACGTCGCGGCTCTCAGCGTCAGCACCACCAGTTCGGCGCGGCATTCGGCGGCGAAGGTTTGCAGCCGCTTCACGGTTTCCTCGTCGAGGATCGTCTTTGCCAGACGCTCGGCGCGGGCAACCTGCTCCTTGAGATAATCGATGCGGGCCATGTGGCACCTCCCGCCGGAATAATTTGAAGCAAATTGCTTCGTTCCGGCGGTGATGCACGGATGGCTAACAGCGAGTTAATTGTGTGCGGCGGGTCACGCGCGGGCCTTATCCGCCGCGGCGAAATGCGCCATCTGGTCGGCGTGGGCTTTTGCGAAGGCTGGACGGCCGGTGGCGCGCGCGACGTAGGCGCGGCAGGCGGGACTGTCCGCCAGCCCGCCGAAACCACCGACGACGCGCAGCACGTCGGACATGAGGATGTCGGCGACGGAGAAGGAGCCCGCCAGCCATTCGCGTCCTGCCAGCACCGTCTCGAGATGCTTGAGGCGAAGCTTGAGGAAGTCGTCCACGAATTTCCACGCCTGCGTGTCGCTCGGATGGCCCATGAACTTCGACATCGTCCAGGGCAGGCTCGCCATCTCCACCGAGTTGAGCGCGGCGAACAGCCATTCCGTCGCCTCAACGCGGCGGCGCGCATCGGTAGGCAACAGCTTCGCGCTGAGCCCGCCGAGATGCAGCAGGATCGCGCCGCTCTCGAAGATCGAGATATCGCCGTCGGTCAGCCAGGGCACCTGGCCGAACGGCTGGTGCGCGAAATGATCGGGGCCGCGGTCGGCGAACGGCGTGCTGGCGACGCGATAGGGCAAGGCACCTTCTTCGAGCGCCCAGCGCACCCTGAGGTCGCGCACATAGCCGCGCGGCGGCGGGGGAACCCAGTCGTAGGTGATCAAGGTAAGGTCGGCCATGCGGTGTCTCCGTGCTGTCTCAGGCATAGGACGTATGGAGGCACCCCGCTCCGACACGGGGCGCGCGAATTTTTGCAAGGGCCGCGGTGCGTAGGGCGGATTAGCGCAAGCGTAATCCGCCGTCTTTTTGCGGTGACGAAGAACGGCGGATTACGGCAGCGGACTGCGCTTCGCGCAGCCGCGGCCTAATCCGCCTACGGCTCATCGGCAGGCCGGATAGCCGAAGCGCTTGACGATTTCGCGTCCCGAGATCGGATGGAACGCGAGGGTGTCCATGAAATGGTTCTCGGTGACGTATTGGCGCAAGGCGGCATTGTAGGTGCTGGCCATTTGTTGGGTGCGCGAAGGGCTGATGATGCCCTTTCTCATGGAGCCGCCAGCGTGAAACAACAGGGTGGCGCCTGATGTGACGCAGACATTGCGGATCGAAAGGAACATCGTGCAGGCGGATTGACAATGGCCGTCGATGCGAAAGCGCTCGCCCGATGCGTTGTACTGCTGGATCACCGCGAGGAATCGATCAAACTCGTATGGATTGGCCGCGCCGTAGCCCATATGCAGGGACGAGACGGAGCCATCGGCGTATGCCTGATGTCCCGTCAGGCTGCAGAACATGCAAAGAAATCCAAGTGCACTCAACGCGCGCGCCAATCGCTGTGATCTGTTCAAAGTGTTCTCCCAAATAAATTGAGTTGGTATGAACGCGCAACTGCATCACTTTGACAGAGATCGCAGGGCGGGCAAAGGCGCGGTTGCGCCATGCCTACCATTTTTCGCTTGCTGAGAGGTGATGGCACGCTTCCGCCTTCGCTCTGCGAGCTACGGCGGACAAGTCGCTTTGCCTACCCTACGGGGTCGGTGCTTATTGCCCGAGCTTCGCCAGCTTGCCTTGCTTCGCCGCTTCCACCGCACGCTCCGCATCCTCAGGCAGCAGTGTCCGCTCCGCCACCTGCCGCGCGGCCTCGCGTTTCACCGCGGCCACATACGCTCCGTCATCCGCGTATCGCTCCGCGATCGACAGCCTGGGATCGTGCACCTCCTTTCGTGCGGCCTCGGTCGGTCCGAACGGCACGACTGCGCCTTGCAGCGGATACAGCGCCGTCGGCCCAAATCCCTGCGCGCGCGGATTCCACGCGGTGTAGGTCGCGCGCGGCACCGCGAGTGCGAGCTGGCGAATGCCCGCGATCGCCATGCCGTCATCGTCGGCCTTCGGCACGAACACGGGATAGCGGCCGATCTCCTTGGGCGGCAGCACGCTCTGGTCGGAGAAGGCAGCCAGTGTGTAGATGCCGGCATAGGGCAGGCCGGGGATATCCGTCGGCACGGCGCCTTGGGCCGCAACCAGCGTGCCGTGGGCGCGCATGGGGATGCGGCTTGCGGGCGGCCTGGTGCCGTCGCTGATCCAGGCGTTGAGGTCGGTGAGCAGCGCGCGCATCGGCATGCCCGCATGAACAGGGTTTTGCGGCAGCGACATCGCTGGCACACCCTTCTGCATCACGTCGGCGGGGCCGGCGAAATGCGGTGTGCCCGAGATCATGTAGGCGCGAACGTTGTCGGGGAGGTCGAGATGGTTGCCTGAGAGATCGGTGACCAGCAGGGAGGCGTGCGAGGCCCACCATTCATGCTCGCTGTCGGTCTGCATCACCTTTGGACAGGTCGCCGAGAGCGTGCAGCGGCGCAACAGGCCGTCGGTCTTGCCGGAATAGGGATCGCTCAGACTCGCATAGGTGAACGGGAACAGATCGGCCTGCCACGCCGGATCCTGCAGATGGCGCGGGTTGCGGCCGGGCTGGCCGAAGCGGACATTGGTCGCCATTCGCCGCGTGCCCGCGACATGCGGCATCAGGCCCTCGAACACCGTGCGGCCCGACAGATCCTCGTTGAAGCCGAGATAGAGGAAGTCGCGCAGGAAGCGGCCGGATTGCGAGGCGCCGAAGCCGATGGCGCGGGTCACCGACGGATGCAGGCCGTTGAGCAACGGGTTCGCCTGGGTCTCGTCGTGGCGGAGGAAGCTGACGACGTCGCGGACAGCGGCATAGCCCATGCCGAGCGGCACCGGATCGCGTGCGGTGTAGGTGATCTCGTAGAGCGCGCCGGCGTCGAAACCGTCGGGGCGGGTGATCTCGACAATGGTGGGATCGACCAGCTTTGCGGAGAGGCCTGACGGCGTCTGCCGCGCATCGGCCCAGGCCGCGCGCACGGTGACGTTGAGATTGGCGGGATCGGCGGCCGGCCAGGTCAGCGCCGCGCGCGCCGGGCTCGTCGTGTTGTCGAACACGAATTCTTCGCGCGCGGGGCCGCTGACGTTCTTGATCACCGGCGCGCTCAGCGCGAGCTGCCCCGGCTTGGAGGGAATGTCACCCTGCCAGCCGACCCAGACCATCGTAAAGCCCTGGCGGTGAAGGAAGCCGATGCCGGCATCCTCGGCCTTGTCGGCGTCGTTGGCGCCGGGCTGGGTGGAATCGTCGAACAATTGCGGTGCGAGCTTTCGGCCGCGATTGGGCACCTCCAGCAGCAGCGTGCCGTTGCCATGGGTGGGATCGCTCGGTCTGAGGATCACGACGTCGGCGGAGGCCTCGACCTTGCCGTCGGCGCCGCGCGGAGCGAGCGCGAGATCGGTGATGACGGCGTTGCGGTCGTCGGAAGGGTTGAGCGCAAATGTCGCGCGCGCGGTGATGCGCTCATAGGTGCCGACGTTACCAAAGCTGCGGCCGGCGAAGGCGGGCACGCGTTCGGTGATGCCGAAGCGTACGATTTCGGCGGGTGAGGCGGCCGGCCACAGGCATGCGGTCGCAACGAGGCCGGTGATGATCCTGCGCATGGCCATTCCCTGTCTTTTCGGCGCGACCATTGTCCGTCGCGCGGGCTTTTTGTTGCCGCCACTATAACCGTCTATAGTGACGTCAAACAACCGGAGGAAATCCGATGCCCGCCGGATTCTTCGTCGTTCGCGCCACGGTCACCGACGCCAGCAAGCGCGCCCGTGATGCGTTGACCAAGCTCGTCGCCGATTTCAATCGCGACTGGCCCGAGATGAAGCATACGCGCGAGACGCTGGTGCTGGCGCAGGAGTTTGCGAAGTAGCGCACTTGTAGCCCGGATGGAGCGAAGCGTAATCCGGGGGCTGCGCCTTACGGAGAGACTTTCCCGGATTGCGCTGCGCTCCATCCGGGCTACAGCACAACGACTCCTGTCACCGTTGCAATGAAGCTGAACGCGCGATTCAGTCGCAGTTCATGTCGCGAGCCCGACACTTCCTTCGCATCATGCAATGCTGGCCTCAAGAGGAAGATGTCATGGAACGCCGCAATTTTCTCAAACTCGCATTCGGTGTCGCCGCGGGGGCGGCCGCATTCACCGCCGCCGCACAGGCCGCGCCGCTCTCACCGCAGTCGGTCGGTGCTCCCGGCAGCATCAAACAGCCTGATGCCGATGTGCATCCGGCAGTCACCAGCAGCGATGAAGCCGCGCAGCTCAAGCCCAAGCTGGTCCACTGGCACGGCCACGGCCATTGGCATCATCGCCATTGGGGCTGGCGTCACCGCCACTGGGGTTGGCCTCATCGCCATTGGCGTCGTCATCACTGGTAAGCTTCGCGCAAGCCAGACTCTAAACGGGGATCGCGATCGCGGTCCCCGTTTTGATTCGAAAGTCAGCGCGCGGGTGCCCAAAAAGAAATGGCCGCGCAGCGATCCCGCGCGGCCATCTTGCATGACAAAAAGGTCAGATCAGATCGGGCGGCAGCGGCCACCCCACCAGCGGAAGCCATAGGGGCACACGCGCGGGCGCACCACGACGACCGGCGCGGGCGCCGGTGCGACGACGACGACCGGCGGGCGCCCGGCCATCGGACGGCAGCCACCGTACGGGCCGCGATACCAGCCGGGGCCGCAGCCCTGCATGGCGCTGGCCGCTTCGCTGAAACCGACGACCGCGCTGGCGAGCATGACGGCGGCAAAGAGATATTTCATCTGATCTTCCTTCTTGTCCTTGGGGGCAGATTCGTCAGGGAGGGCGCTTGCGGCGCACAATGAATCAAAAGACACGATTCGACATGTTAAATTTTGCGGCACATCGACACGTCGCGATCCAAATCTGCCAATCATGACCTGAATGCGGCATGAACGTTCCCCCGCATGCGGCTTCAGGCGACATGAACGACGCTAGCGGCCGAGAAAGCCCAGCACCAACTCGCGGTACTTCTCCGGCGCCTCCAGGAAGACGAGATGGCCGGTGTCGGGGATCACCTCGGCCCGTGCGTTCGGCATCTTTGCCGCAAACGCCTTCGCCAGTTCCGCGTTCTGTCCCATCTTCGCGCGCAGCGCCTCCGGCGCGAGAGGACGGCCCGGCGCATTGTGATCGTCGGCGCCCATGATGAACAGGGTGGGCTCGGTGATGAGAGCAATCTCATGCGCGACCGGCTCGCGATAGATCATCTGGCCGGAAGAGACGAAGGCGCGCAGCCAGCGCGGGTAATCCGGGCTGCCCTTGATGTTGAAGCGCGCATCGATGAACGGCGTGATGGCGTCCGGCGGCAGCTTGATCGCGTAGTTGGTCTGGAGCTGCTTGCGATAGCCGTCGGCGGTGAGCTTGTCCTCGCTTTCGATGATCTTCTCGGTCGGCGTCGGCGGCACGTAGAGGCGGTAGTCTTCGAGGCCGATCGGCGCGGTCAGCACGAGATGGGCGACGCGATCGGGATAGGCGCGGGCGATGCGCACGCCCAGCATGCCGCCGAGCGAATGCGCGACGATCTCGGCCTTGTCGATCTTGAGATGGTCGAGCAGCGCGATAGTGTTGCGCGCAAGATTGTCGAAATGCAGCTCGCCCGCGGGCTTGGAGGATTTGCCGAAGCCGATCTGGTCCGGCACCACGACACGATAACCCGCATCGCTCAGCATCTTGATGACGGGCGCCCAGTAGCTCGACGGGAAATTGCGCCCGTGCAGCAGCACCACGGTGCGGCCGTTCGGCTGCGCAGGCGCGACGTCCATATAGACCATGCTGAGCTGCTCGCCGTCATTGGTGACCGGCAGCAGATGCACGGGATAGGGATAGGCAAACCCTTCGAGCGCGATGCCGTAGGGCTCGCGTTGGGGCGTGTCGGCGGCATATGCGGAAGCTAGCGGGGCGGCGAGGAGGGCGGCGGCGAGCGCGGCCGAGAAGATGCGGTTCATTGAGGTCTCCGTCATGCCCGGGCGAAAACGCGAAGCGCGTCTTCACAAGATGTCCCGGGCATCCACGTGCCAGTCGCAATAAAGACGTGGATGGCCGGGTCAAGCCCGGCCATGACGGCGGTGAGAGTTCACACGCAAACGTGTGCCGTCACGCGAGCCGCGTGATCAGTCCTTCCCGCTGCCGAACAGCGCCGCAAACTGCTTCTCGCCGGCGCGGGTGAAGTTCACCACGCGGCTGCCGGGCGTGGCGTCGCGTGCGGCCCATTTCAGCTCGGCGAAACGCTGCATCATGGCGGCGCCCAGCGTGCCGGCGAGATGATGGCGCCGCTCGCTCCAGTCGAGGCAGGCCTTGCAGACCGGACGGCGCGGATGGCTGAGCATGTCCGGCGAAATCTGCAGATGCTTTGCGAGGAAGCGCTCGCCTTCAGTCGTCAGCTCGATCTCCTGCTTCTTCTGCCTGATCAGGTTTCGCGTGCGCAAGGAGTCGAGCATCTGCACGCCGAGATCGCCGGCGAGATGATCGTAGCAGATCCGCGCGCGCCTAAGCGCCGGATCCTTTGGGCCCGTGCGCACACGCATGTGGCCGGTGCGGGCGGCAAGGCCTGCAAGGCCTTCGAGCACGCCGGCGACGTCATCGTCGGTCAGGCGGTAGTAGCGGTGGCGGCCCTGCTTCTCCGGCTCGACCAGCCCGCCGGCCTCGAGCTTCGAAAGATGCGAGCTCGCGGTCTGCGGCGTGATGCCGGCCTCCTGCGCGAGTTCGCTCGCGGTGAGCGCGCGGCCGTTCATCAGCGCCGTGAGCATGTTGGCGCGGGCGGGATCGCCGACCAGCGAGGCGACCATGGCGATGTCGGGGCCTGATTTCATGCTTCGATGGTAGCCGAAGCATTGTGGTCGGGCAAGAGCGTAGCCTCTCACCAGGTCGTCATTGCGAGGAGCGCAGCGACGAAGCAATCCTGACTCTCCCCGCGGAGGGATTCCTGGATTGCTTCGCTGCGCTCGCAATGACGGTGTGGAAACAGGAGAGCCCATCATGTCCGTCACCGTCTTCATCCGCTACCAGCTCGATCCCTTCAAGCGCGTACAGTTCGAGGAGTACTCAAAACGCTGGCTCACCATCATCCCGAAATGCGGCGGCGACCTGATCGGCTATTTCATGCCGCATGAGGGCACCAATAACATCGCGTTCGCGCTGATCACGTTCGAGAGTCTCGCCGCCTATGAGGCCTATCGCGCACGGCTGCGGCAGGATAGCGGGGGCATGGCCAATTTCCATTTCGCCGAGGAGCACAAATTCATTCTCGCGGAAGAGCGCACCTTCCTGCGCAAGGTGGTATTGTAGGCCACCAACGCGAAGGAGATGCCCATGATCGCCGTGATTTTCGAAGTCTGGCCCAAGCCGGAACATCGCCAGGACTACTTCGACCTCGCGGCAGATCTGAAGCCGATCCTGCAGACCATCGACGGCTTCATCTCGGTCGAGCGCTTCGAGAGCCTGACCGAGAAGGGCAAGATATTGTCGGTGTCGTTCTGGCGCGATGAGGCTGCGGTGCAGGCGTGGCGCAACACGATGGAACATCGCCGCACCCAGGCCAAGGGCAGGGCGCAGATTTTTGCGGACTACCATCTGCGCATCGCCAGCGTCATCCGCGACTACGGCATGAATGATCGCGAGCAGGCGCCGAAGGACAGCCGTGCGGTACACGACGCGCACTAGCGGCGTCGAATGCGCGTGCCTATGTCTCCGCGGCCAACAAGGGAGAGAAACATGCATGTGACAACCGCTGACAAGCGCGCGACGTTCAGGAAGATGCACGAGAGCGGCTGCTTCATTCTGCCCAATCCGGTCGACGTCGGCAGCGCCAAGGCGTTGCAGCATCTCGGTTTCAAGGCGCTGGCCTCGTCGAGTGCGGGCTTTGCCTGGACCATCGGCAAGGCCGACAACCACGTCACCGTCGAGGATGTCTGTCAGCATCTGGCAGCATTGAGCTCGTCCGTCGATATCCCCGTGAACGCGGATTTCGAGGGTGGGTTCGCGGTCGAGCCGGACAAGGTTGCCGACAATGTCGAGCGCGGTGTGCGCACCGGCGTTGCCGGCCTGTCGATCGAGGATTCCACCGGCGACAAGGACACGCCGCTCTATGATCGTGCGCTCGCGGTCGAGCGCATCAAGGCCTCGCGCAAGGCCATCGGCGACAGCGGCACGCTGCTGGTCGGCCGCTGCGAGGCTTATCTGTGGGGCGTGACCGATCTCAAGCTCGTCATCGACCGGCTCACCGCCTACGCGGAGGCCGGCGCCGACTGCCTCTACGCGCCGGGCCTGAAGAGCCGCGAGGACATTGCCGCGGTGGTGAAGGCTGTCGCACCAAAGCCGTTCAACCTGCTGATCGGTGCGTCCGGCCTGTCGCTGAGGGAGGCCGAAGATCTCGGCGTGCGCCGCATCAGCGTCGGCGGCTCGCTCGCCCGCGCCGCCTGGGGCGGCTTCATGCGCGCGGCGAAGGAGATGGCGGAGAAGGGCACGTTCACGGAGCTCGGTAGCGGCTATCCCTGCGGCGAGCTCAACAAGATGTTCAGCTAGACTGCCGGAGCTAAGGGACAGCGGCAGGACCTTTCGATCCCGCCGCTGTCGCATAATGCTGCAGTCTTTACTTCGCGCCGTCAGACGGGGTCTGCGTATCCGGAGCCGGCTTGCTCGGCGCGGCACCGGTGGTCGTGCCCGGCTCGGTGTTGCTGCGCGGCGTCACGTCACGCATGCCGGGAGGCGCCGCCGGATTGGTGGACGGAGCCTGCTGCGCGGTCTGCGTGGCCGGTGTGTTGCCGGCCTGGTTGCCCGTGCTTGAGTTGTTCAGGCCATAGAACACGGCGCCCAGCACCAGGGCGACAGCTACGGCAAACAGCGCGACCTTGCCGCTGGAGGCGGGGCCTTCGCCCAATTCAGGGTCGGCCTGGAGGTTGGCATCCTGCTGGCGCGCCATGCGAAGATACTCTTCGTCGCTGAGGTTCGGGCGATACGGATCGTTGGGAAAACGGTCGTCAGCCATCGATTGGATCTCCTCGTTGATTGCACCCTGACAACCCTCAGGTGCGAGATTCCGTTCCGCGCGCGTTATGCTTTCGTCTCATGTTGCCGTCAGGCGGGGAATCGGGAACCTGTTCCGTTGGGAACCCCGCGCATAAGTTCCATCACGGGGAGGAGGGGACAAGACGATGTGGAGCCTGCCGCCGAGCGATAGTGTGCTGCATTTCCTGTCGCTGGTTGCCATCGCAGCGCAAGGCATGACCGCTGCGCTCGCCGCGGGCCGGCGCAGCATGGACTGGCTCGGGGTCTGCTTCCTCGGCTGCATCACCGCGCTCGGCGGCGGCACGCTGCGCGATCTCTTCCTCGGGCATTATCCGCTGGCCTGGGTCGCCAATCCGATCTATCTCGCGCTGGCCGGCGGCGCGGCCTTTCTCACCATCCTGATGGCGCGGCTCGTGCATCGGCTCAAGGTCGCCTTCATCGTGCTCGATGCCATCGGCCTCGTCGTCTTCACCATGGCCGGCTGCGACGTCGCCTGGCAGATGGATGCCACGCTCCCGATCGTCATCGTCTCCGGCATGGTGACGGGCTGCGCCGGCGGCGTCCTCCGCGACGTGCTCTGCAACGACGTGCCGCTGCTGTTTCGCTCCGAGCTCTACGCCAGCGTCTCGGTCGTGACCGGCCTGTTCTACGCCACCGCGTTCGGCCTCAAGCTCAATGCCGAGCTCTGGACCATTTTGACCTTCATCCTCGGCATCAGCTTCCGCCTGTTGGCGGTGCGCTACAAATGGGAGATGCCGAAATTCGTGTTCACGGGGGATGAGGAGAGGTAGAGGTTACATCGTCTCACTCTATCCACGTCATTGCGAGCGCAGCGAAGCAATCCAGGACCTTTCCGCGGAGGGATTCTGGATTGCTTCGTCGCTTCGCTCCTCGCAATGACGGGGAGAGAGCGCCAGCTACGGCTCCTGCCGACGCGCCCTTGCCACCTGCGACGGCGTCACCAGCGGGGCGGCATTGCCCCAGGAATTGCGGATGTAGTTCGTCACCGCGGCGATCTCCGCATCGGACAATTGCCTGGCATATCCCGGCATCTCGCCGGTGTTGGGCGCGCGCGGCGTCGTCACGGTGTGGGCGCCGTCGAGGATGATGCGCAAGGTCGAGGCCGGATTGACCGATTGCAGCAGCGCGTTGCCGGGCAGCGGCGGATAGATCCTTGGCGCGCCCGAGCCGTCGGCCTCATGGCAGGCGATGCAGAGCTTTGCGTAGACCGCCTGGCCGGCCTTCATCTCGGCATCCTCGAGCGGTGTCACGATGGTCTCGCGCCGCGACGGCGGCAGGTCCTTCAGGTACTCCGCGATCGCGCGCACATCGGCATCGCTCATCTTCGCCGTCGAATTGACGATCACCTCGGCCATCGGCCCGCCGGCATGGCTTTTCGCGTTGCGCCCGTTCTGCAGATATTCGGCGATGTCCTCGGCGCTCCACGATTTCAGCCCGGTGCGCGCCGCGCCATCGAGCCTTGGCGCGTACCAGCCGCCGACCTCGTTGCCGGAGAACGCCTGCGCGGTCTTGTCCGCGCCAAAATAGTTCTTCGGCGTGTGGCAGGCGCCGCAATGGCCGAGCCCGGTGACGAGATAGCCGCCTCTGTTCCACGCCGCGCTCTGGCTCTGGTCCGGCTCGAACAGGCCGGGGTTGAAATACGCGGCATTCCAGATCCGCATCAGGCCGCGATGGCCGAACGGCCAGCGCAGCTCCGGCGGCTTGTTGCGGTTCGCGACCGGCGCCAGCGTGCCGAGATAGGCGCGGATCGCCAGCGTGTCGTCCTTGGTCATCTTGGTGAAGTAGGGATAGGGGAACGCCGGGTAATAGTTGGAGCCGTCAGGCGCGATGCCGTAGCGCAGCGCGCGGGTGAAATCGGCGTCCGCCCAGGCGCCGATCCCGGTGTCGCGGTCCGGCGTCAAGTTCGGCGAATAGATCGCACCGAACGGCGTGTCGATCCGCTTGCCGCCTGCGAACGGCTTGGCCGGATCGGCGGTGTGGCAGCCCGCACAGCCGCCGGCCTCGACCAGCGTCTTGCCATAGGCGATCAGCTCAGGCGACGGCTCGGCGGCCAGGGCCGCGTTCGCAATCGCACTGCACAACGCGATCACAGCCAGAATCGTCCGCATGCTCGGTCTCTCCTGCGACCAATCGCCCGCATCCTGCGCGATCGGGACGTCACGTCATTTCGCGACGGCGGGGGTATGGTGACACAAATTGAAAAAGCCCGGCGCCTTTCAGGCCACGAAATTGCGATTTTTACCCGGCGCTCGCTTTGGTCCAGATTTGTGATGCGCCGCGTTAAATATCCGACATAGAGTGGCGCAGGTGGTCGGCGCGCCCTAGCTAAAAACAACGGGCAGGCAACGGCTTAAGCGATCTTAAGTGACAAAGACCTGAACAGGGCGTGGAAAGAGGACAGCATGGGCATCAACCAGGGTCCGATCAGTCTCGATCAAAAATATACCCAGGAAACCGGACACGTCTTCACCACGGGCATCCAGGCCCTGGTCCGGTTGCCGATGGCCCAGATCCGGCGCGACCGCGCCAACGGCCTCAACACTGCAGGCTTCATCTCAGGCTATCGCGGCTCGCCGCTCGGTGGCTACGACCAGCAGCTCTTCGCCGCGCGCAAGCATCTCGAGCAGTACAACATCAAGTTCCAGCCCGGCGTGAACGAGGACCTCGCGGCGACCGCCGTCTGGGGCTCGCAGCAGCTCAACCTCTCGCCCGGCGCCAAATACGACGGCGTGGTCGGCATCTGGTACGGCAAGGGCCCCGGCGTCGACCGCTGCGGCGACGTGTTCCGCCACGGCAATGCCGCGGGCTCCGCCAAGAACGGCGGCGTGCTGTGCCTGGCCGGCGACGACCATGGCGCGAAGTCCTCGACCGTCCCGCATCAGTCCGACCATGCCTTCATGTCGGCCCTGATGCCGTATCTCTATCCGTCGAGCATCCACGAGATGATCGAGATGGGCCTGCTCGGCATCGCGATGTCGCGCTATTCGGGCTGCTGGGTCGGCATGAAGGTGATCACGGAGACGGTGGAGACCACCGCCGAGATCGATCTCACCGACGAGATGAAACCCTTCATCATCCCGACCGATTTCGAGCTGCCGCCGGACGGCCTCAATCTGCGCTGGCCCGACGACCGTTTCGAGCAGGACCGCCGCCTGCAGGACTACAAGGGCTTTGCCGCGATCGCCTTTGCCCGCGCCAACAAGGTCAACCGCGTCACTATGGATTCGCCGAACGCGCGCTTCGGCATCATGGCCTCGGGCAAGAGCTACGAGGACGTGCGGCAGGCGCTGCGCGAGCTCGGGATCACCGAACAGGTCGCCGCCAAGATCGGCCTTCGTCTCTACAAGATCGGCATGCCCTGGCCGCTGGAGCCGGAAGGCGTCCGCCAGTTCGCCGTCGGGCTCGAAGAGATCTTCATCATCGAAGAGCGCCGCGAGATCGTCGAGAACCAGGTCAAGCAGGAGCTGTTCAACTGGCGCGACGACGTCCGCCCGCGCATCGTCGGCAAGATGGACGAGCACGACAAGCGCTTCCTGACCTTCTCCGCCGAGCTCAGCGTTGCCTCGCTTGCGACCTCGCTCACCGAGCGGCTGCTTCGACTTAATCTCAACCCTGAGATCGCGGAGATGCTCCGCGCCAAGGCCGACTGGTTCAACGGCCGTCAGGCCTCGCAGATGCAGGCGGTCGCGCCTGTCTCCCGCACCCCGTATTTCTGCTCCGGCTGTCCCCACAACACCTCGACAAAGGTCCCCGAAGGCAGCCGCGCGCTCGCCGGCATCGGCTGCCACTTCATGGCGCTGTGGATGGACCGCTCGACCGAGACCTTCACGCATATGGGCGGCGAGGGCGTGCCGTGGGTCGGCATCGCGCCCTTCACCAACGAGAACCACATTTTCGCGAACCTCGGCGACGGCACCTACTTCCACTCGGGCAGTCTCGCCATCCGCCAGTCGATCGCCTCCAAGGCCAACATCACCTACAAGATCCTCTACAACGACGCGGTCGCGATGACCGGCGGCCAGCGCCATGACGGCGATCTTTCGCCGCAGAAGATCATGGCCCAGCTTCACGCCGAAGGCATCAGCGAGATCTATCTCGTCTCGGAATCGCCCGACGCCTATCCGGCCGACACTATCGCGCCGGGCGTGAAGAAATATCACCGCGACGAGCTGCAAGACGTCATGAAGATGTGCCGGGAGTACAAGGGCACCTCGGCCATCGTCTTCGTGCAGACCTGCGCCGCCGAGAAGCGCCGCCGCCGCAAGCGCGGCCTGATGGAAGATCCGGCGCGCCGCGTCATGATCAACCCGGCCGTCTGCGAAGGCTGCGGCGACTGCTCGGTGCAGTCGAACTGCATCTCGGTCGAGCCGCTGGAAACCGAGTTCGGCCGCAAGCGCGCCATCAACCAGTCCGCCTGCAACAAGGACTATTCGTGCCTGAAGGGCTTCTGTCCGTCCTTCGTCACCGTGGACGGCGGCAAGCCGCGCCACCGCGCGCCGGCTGATCTCTCCGACATCGGCGCGATTGCCGAGCCGGCCTCGCGTCCCACGCTCGACAAGCCCTACAACATCGCGGTCGGCGGCGTCGGCGGCACCGGTGTGCTCACCATCGGCGCGCTGCTCGGCATGGCCGCCCATATCGAGGGCAAGGCCTCGATGATCCTCGACATGTCGGGTCTGGCGCAAAAAGGCGGCGCGGTGCTCAGCCACGTGCGGCTATCGGACCATCCGGCCGAGGTGACGTGTTCGCGCATCGTCACCGGCACGGCCGACGTCGTGCTCGCCGCCGACGAAGTGGTCGCGGTCGCCAAGGACACGATCTCGCTGTGCGACACCAGCCGCACCCGCGGCATCATCAACAGCCACATCATCCCGACCGCCGATTTCGTCCTCAACCGCGACTTCAACTTCCAGACCCGCAAGCTGAACGGATTGCTGGAGACGGCGCTGCATAAGGACTCCGTCTTCTTCGACTTCACCAAGCCCGCCGAGCTGCTGCTCGGCGATAGCATCGCCACCAACATGATGATGATGGGCTACGCCTATCAGAAGGGGCTCTTGCCCTTGTCGGCGGAATCGATCGAGCAAGCGATCGAGGTCAACGGCGTCTCGATCAAGATGAACAAGGAAGCCTTCCGTCTCGGCCGCCTTGCGGTCGCCGAGCCCCAGCGCCTTGCGGAGATGCTGAAGGGCACGGGCGAGGTCGCCGCGCCGAAGACGCTGGATGCGATGACTCTCGACGAGGTCATCGAGCACCGTGCCAAGCATCTGACCGCCTACCAGAACGGCCGTCTCGCCAAGCGCTATCGCAAGCTGATCGATCAGGTCCGCGATGCCGCCAAGCAGGGCGGTTATGGCGATGCGCTGCCGCGCGCGGTCGCGGTGAACTACGCCAAGCTCCTGGCCTACAAGGACGAATACGAGGTCGCGCGCCTGTTCTCGGACGGCGCTTTCGAGCAGCAGCTCCGCGACCAGTTCGAGGGCGACTTCAAGTTCAACTTCAACCTTGCCCCGCCGATCCTCAGCCGCGGCGTCGATGCGCTGGGACGTCCGAAGAAGCGCGCCTTCGGCCCGTGGACGCTGAACGGCTTCCGCGTGCTGGCGAAATTCAAGTTCCTGCGCGGCACCCCGCTCGACATCTTCGGCGGCAGCGCCGACCGCAAGCTCGAGCGCGATCTCATCGTCGGCTACGAAAAGGACGTCGCCACTGTGCTCGGCCTGCTGTCGCCCGTCACGCACGACACCGCGGTCGAAATCCTGTCGCTGCCCGACCGCATCCGCGGCTACGGTCCGGTGAAGGAGAAGGCCGTCGCCGATGCCAAGGCCCGCTACGCCCAGCTCGCCGCCGATTTGGCGAACCCGCCGCCCGCGCCACGGCAGATCGCGGCGGAGTAGGGAGGTCCCGTCGAGCGGATTACGCCTTCGGCTAATCCGCTCTACGAACCCATCCGGCTGGCACCATCCCTTGCGCTGCCCGTCGGGCAAGACACCCATGCCGTGGGTCAATGCGTATTCGCAAAAACATTCCACTTTACCGAAATTCGGAATTGTCGTATCCATCCGTCACCTTATCCCAGTCAGAGGGGCGTATCGCGATCGTCACGAAACGCGGGGTGAGTGGCGGTGGACGCGGGCTGCGTCGCACGAGCGATTGTCTCGTGCACGACGGGCGCAGTCTCGCGTACGGCAAAATCGTGTGGTCCTGACGCCCGGGGTCTGTGCGTCAAGTCTTGCGATCGCTCGCAAGGCGACGGGGGCAATATTGCATCGCTCCCCGGGGAGAGCACGGCATAAGCCGTAAAACCACTGCGCAGGGAAGGCCGGTTGTTCGGCCGCACCTGTATGCCGCCGTGCATCTGTTCTTCGCGCATTCTCAGCACAGCGGACCGTGGGTGCCCAGCCGGCACCCGGTCTTCCCTGCGCCCTCTGTTCAAGGAGGGGAGCCGGACGGAAGCAAAGCTCGGGCGAGATACGCCGCGAGGATGCGGGGGTGTGTCTGGTCGTCATTGCGAGCGCAGCGAAGCAATCCAGAAATGTATCCGCGGAGAGACTCCAGGATTGCTTCGCTGCGCTCGCAATGACGGTGGAGAGACTGGCGCATGATGTGGGACCGTCATCCTGAGGTGCGAGCCTCTTCGGCGAGCCTCGAAGGACGACGGCCCGACTGTCGCGGCAAGGGTATCGAGGCATCTCGGCCGTTCATCCTTCGAGGCTCCCGATGGGGCGCTCTGCGCCCCATCACTCGCACCTCCAGCGACGACGGCTTCGCCGTCGCGCAGGGATGACGGAAGGGGGAGTTGCGCCAAGCCGCTGCCCTCTCGCCCGACGGAATATTTCCGCGCTTGCCAATCAGGCCGGTGCGGTTCAGAAAAAAGAGCCAAGAAGAAACGCGAGCGGAGACTTCTGTTTTGACCATCAAGGGCAAGGCCTACATTGCCGGGATCTACGAGCACCCGACCCGGCATGCGCCGGACAAATCCACCGCCCAGCTCCATGCCGAGGTCGCCAAGGGCGCGATCGAGGATGCCGGGATCAGCAAGGACGATGTCGACGGCTATTTCTGCGCGGGCGACGCGCCCGGCGGCGCCTGGCCGATGGTCGATTATCTCGGCCTGAACACCAAGAAGCTCCGCCACGTCGATTCCACCGAGACCGGCGGCTGTTCCTACATCATCCATCTCGGCCATGCTGCCGAGGCGATCGCCGCGGGCAAGTGCTCGATCGCGCTGATCACGCTGGCCGGCAAGCCGCGCACCGGCGTGATGCCGCCGCGTGCAGCCGGCGCCGAGGTCGATTTCGAGTCCGCTTACGGCGCGACCACGCACAATGCCTATGGCATGTGTGCCATGCGCCATATGCACGACTATGGCACCACGAGCGAGCAGCTCGCCTGGATCAAGGTCGCGGCCTCGCATCATGCGCAATACAATCCGCATGCGATGCTCAAAGACGTCGTCACCGTCGAGGACGTCCTGAACTCGCCGATGATCTCCGATCCCTTGCATCGCATGGATTGCTGCGTCGTCTCCGACGGCGGCGGTGCACTGATCGTGACGACGCCCGAGATCGCCAGGAGCCTGAAGAAGCCGCTGGTCAAGCTGATCGGCCATGGCGAGGCGATGAAGGGCCCGCGCGGCGGCAAGGATCTCGATCTCACATACTCCGCCGGAATCTGGTCCGGCCCGCGTGCGTTCGAGGAAGCCGGCATCACGCCCAAGGACATCAAATACGCCTCGATCTATGACAGCTTCACCATCACCGTGCTGATGCAGCTCGAGGACCTCGGCTTCTGCAAGAAGGGCGAGGGCGGCAAGTTCGTCGCCGACGGCAATCTGATCTCGGGCGTCGGCAAGCTGCCGTTCAACACCGACGGCGGCGGCCTCTGCAGCAACCATCCCGTCAACCGCGGCGGCATGACCAAGATCATCGAGGCCGTCAGGCAGTTGCGCGGCGAGGCGCATCCGAAGGTGCAGGTGAAAAATTGCGATCTCGCCATCGCCCACGGTACCGGCGGCCTTTTGGGCGTCCGCCACGCCGCCTCGACGGCCATTCTGGAGCGCGTGTGATGAGCGAAGCAAAAAAGTACCCGGCGCCGGTGACCAATCCGGAGACCGCCGCGTTCTGGGACGCCGCCAAGCAGGGCAAGTTCATGATCAAGCGCTGCACGGCGTGCGGCGAAGCGCATTACTTCCCGCGCTCGATCTGCCCGTTCTGCTACTCCGACAAGACGGTGTGGGAGGAGGCCTCGGGCGAGGGCACGATCTACACCTGGAGCCTGATGCGGAAGTCGCCGACCGGTCCTTATGCGATCGGTTACGTGACTCTGAAGGAGGGACCGTCGGTGCAGACCAATTTCGTCGACTGCGATCTCGAGAAGCTGAAGATCGGCCAGAAGGTGAAGGTGGTGTTCAAGCCGACCGACGGCGCCCCGCTGCCCTTCTTCACGCCGGCCTAGTTTTTTCCTTCCCCCCTTGCGGGGGAAGGTGGCGTAGGCCGCCTTTGGCGGCCGTCCTTAAAAAGGGCGCCGAAGCGACGCTTCGGCTTTGGCGCCGGATGAGGGGTTCTCTCCACAGAGAGACTTTTGCTGAGGAGGCAACCCCTCACCCAAACGAGTTTGCCGCACGGCTCTCGCGGCCCTCTCCCGCAAGGGGAGAGGGCACATTAACGAGCGCCGCTGCTCGTCGAGAGAAATGCCGGGAGGAAGACAAACAAAATGTCCGCCAGATACGAAGAACTCAAAGGCCTGAAAAACATCGGCCAGAAATATGCCTATGGCGATCGCGAGGTCATGCTCTACGCCTATGGCATCGGCCTTGGCGCTGATCCCATGGACGAGAACGAGCTCGCCTTCGTCAACGAGGGTACGTTCACGCCGCGGCCGCTGAAGGTGGTGCCGACGTTTGCCTCCGTCGCCGCGTGGGGCTCGGGGCCGGGCGAGATGAACCTCAACCGCGTCATGGTGGTCGATGGCGAGCGCGACATCACCTTCCATCAGCCGCTGCCGGTCGCCGCCAACATCACGGCCGATTCCTCCGTGCTCGAGGTCTACGACAAGGGCAAGGACAAGGGCGTCGTCATCGCGCACCAGACCGTGCTCAAGAACGAGAAGGGCGAGAAGCTCGCAACGCTGGTCGCCTCGCGCTTCGCCCGGGGCGATGGCGGCTTTGGCGGACCGAACCTGACCCAGCCCGATCCGCACAAGATCCCCTCGCGCGCGCCCGACAAGACCATCGACATCGTCACGCGCCCGGATCAGGCGCTGGTCTATCGGCTCTGCGGCGACCGCAACCCGCTGCACTCGGATCCGGAGTTCGCCAAGAAGGCCGGATTCCCGCGTCCGATCCTGCACGGCATGTGCACCTACGGCATCACCTGCCGCGGCGTGCTGCAGACCTATGCCGACTACGATGCCAGCGCCTTCCGCCAGCACGTCGCGCGGTTCTCTTCGCCCGTCTATCCCGGCGAGACCGTGACCATGGACCTCTGGAAGGACGGCAACACGATCTCGTTCGAAGCCAAGGTGAAGTCGCGCGGCGTCACCGTGATCAAGAACGGCAAGACGGTGCTGGGTTAGGAACGCACGGGCCTTTCACTCCCTCGCCCCGCTCTTGCGGGGAGAGGGTGGGGTGAGGGGGAGTCTCCTCGAGGACGGCGATAGTTGAGTTCGCGGAGACTCCCCCTCACCCTGAAATCAAGCTGTGTTTGATTTCAGGCCTCTCCCCGCACGCGGGGAGGGGCGAAGCAAGAAAACAAAAACAGGGAGAAGCCACCATGGGACTACTCGACGGCAAGGTTGCGCTGATCACCGGCGCGGGCGGGGGGCTCGGTGAGGCCTATGCAAAGCTGTTTGCGCGGGAAGGGGCCTCGGTCGTCGTCAACGATCTCGGCGGCCCCCGTGACGGCTCCGGCGCGGACAAATCCATGGCGCAGCTTGTGGTGGACGCGATCAAGGCCGAGGGCGGCAAGGCGGTCGCCAACGGTGCCGACATCTCCACCATGGAGGGCGGCCAGTCGGTGTTCGACGACGCCATCAAGCATTTCGGCCGCGCCGACATCCTGGTCAACAACGCCGGCATCTTGCGCGACCAGACCTTCGCCAAGGCCTCGGAATCCGACTGGGACAAGGTCATCAAGGTCCATTTGAAGGGTACCTTTTGTTGCACCATGCCGGTGTTTCGCTGGATGCGGGAAAACGGCGGCGGCGTCATCGTCAACACCTCCTCGACATCAGGCCTGATCGGCAATTTCGGCCAGACCAATTACGGCGCGGCCAAGGGCGGCATCTGGGGCCTGTCCAACGTGCTGGCGATCGAGGGCCGCAAGTACAACATCCGGATCTGGACGCTGGCCCCGGGCGCCCTGACCCGCATGACCGCAGACCTGCCCCGCTATAAGGAGAACCCCTCAGCGGCGCTGGGGCCGGACGGCATCGCGCCGGCCGTGCTATACATGGTCAGCGATTTGTCGGGCGACCAGACCGGCAAGGTGCTGGGCGTGTCCGGGCCCCGCGGCGTGCGCGAAATGCGGATGATGGAAATGGAAGGCTGGAAACCGCCGCACTCGGGCTGGAAGGCCCAGGACGTCGTTGAGCATGCCAAGGAGATCTTCTTCTCCGAGGAGCAGATCAAGATGGGGGCGCGGAGGTTTTAGAAGGCCGTCATCCCGGGGCACGCGAAGCGTGAGCCCGGGATCCATACTCCGGATCGTGGTTATGGATTCCGGGCCTGGCCCTGCGGGCCATCCCGGAATGACGACAAAGAGAGAGACAAGGAAAGACGATGAAACTCACCGCCGACGCCAAGGGCACCTTCGCAATCGCGCCGACGCCGTTCCACGATGACGGAAGGATCGACGAGCGCTCGATCGACCGCCTGACTGATTTCTACGAGGAGGTCGGCTGCGACGGCGTCACGGTGCTGGGCATCCTCGGCGAGGCGCCGAAGCTCGATGCCGCCGAGGCCGAGCAGGTCGCGGTGCGCTTCGTCAAGCGCGCCAAGAAGATGCAGGTGATCGTCGGCGTCTCCGCGCCGGGTTTTGCCACCATGCGCTCGCTGGCGAAGGCCTCGATGGACGCGGGCGCCGCCGGCGTCATGATTGCGCCGCCGCCCTCGCTGCGCACCGACGACCAGATCATCGGCTATTTCAAGCAGGCGGCCGAGGCGATCGGCCCGGATGTGCCCTGGGTACTGCAGGACTATCCGCTGACGCTCTCGGTGATTTTCACCTCCGCGGTGATCCGCAAGATCGTCATGGACAATCCGAATTGCGTGATGCTCAAGCACGAGGACTGGCCGGGCCTCGAAAAGATCTCGACGCTGCGCAACTTCCAGAAGGACGGCTCGCTCCGTCCGCTCTCGATCCTCTGCGGCAATGGCGGCATGTTCCTCGATTTCGAGATGGAGCGCGGCGCCGACGGTGCCATGACCGGCTACGCCTTCCCGGAGCTTCTGATCGACGTCGTGAACCTCTCCAAGGCCGGCAAGCGCGATGCCGCGCATGATCTGTTCGACGCGCATCTGCCGCTGATCCGCTACGAGCAACAGCCGGGCGCCGGCCTTGCCGTGCGCAAGCACGTGCTGCAGAAGCGCGGCATCATCGCCTCCAGCGCTCAGCGCAAGCCCGGCGCGACCATCACGCCGGCCGCGAAGGCCGAAGTCGACTATCTGCTGTCGCGCGTCGCCCGCGTCGACAAGCGCGCCAATCTCGGCCCGCAATCCAGCGCTGCAGGTTAACTGAATGCCCGAGACATCAGCATCACGCCCGGCTTCGACGATCCTCCTGTTGCGCGACGGCGCCAAGGTCGACGGCAAGGGCCGCGACGAGGTCGAGGTCTTCATGATGGTTCGCCATCATCAGATCGAGTTCAACTCGGGCGCGCTGGTGTTTCCGGGCGGCAGTGTCGATGCCGGGGATCAGGAGATCGTCAAGCGGTCCGACCTGTATTCCGGCGGCGATGGCTTAAGCGAAGCGGACCGCGGTTTTCGGATCGCCGCGATCCGCGAGACGTTTGAGGAGAGCGGCATTTTGCTGGCGCGCGCGAAGGATTCGGGCGCGCCTGTCGATGCCAGGCGCGCCGGCGAGATCGCCGACAAGCACCGCGTTGCGCTCAACGAGCACAAGATCAGCTTTCTGAGCATTCTGGCCGACAACGGCCTCCAGCTCGCGCTCGATACGCTCGTGCCTTACGCGCACTGGATCACGCCGGAGGGCATGCCCAAACGTTTCGATACCTGGTTCTTCTTGGCGGCCGCACCGCCCGACCAGCTCGGTGCGCATGATGGCCGCGAGTCCACCGACTCGATCTGGGTCTCGCCGCGCGAGGCGGTGGAGGGCGGTGAGAGCGGCCGCTTCAAGCTGCCATTCCCGACCACGCGCAATCTGATCCGGCTTGCGAAGCAGGGCAGCGTGAGCGCTGCGCTCGATCATGCCAGGGGCCTGTCGATCGTCACGGTGATGCCTGTGATGACCAAGACCGATACCGGCCGCCAGCTCCGCATTCCCCGCGAGGCGGGCTATGACGGCGAGGTGTTCGAGGTCGGCGCGGTTGGCTAGGACACTTCGACATCCAGCGAAGTATTGGCGAGCGCGGACGCGCTAGATTCCGCCCCTGACAACGGGACGGAGCGCGCGCATGGACAACCGGCAGGATACCACCATTGCCGTCGAGCTGGCGCTGCTGGTCGCGCTCGCAACGCTCTGGGGCGGCTCCTACACTTTCATCAAGCTCGGCGTCGCCACCATCCCGCCGATCACGCTGATCGCGGCCCGCACGGCGATCGCAGGCGTGCTGCTGGTGGTCGTGATGTGGGCGCGGGGCATCAGCATGCCGACCGATGCCGCGACCTGGCAACGCTTCGCCTTCCAGGCCGTGCTCAACAGCGTGATCCCCTGGACGCTGATCGCCTGGGGCGAGCGCCATGTCGATGCGGCCCTCGCCACCATCCTCAACTCGGCCGGCCCGATCTTCACGTTCCTGCTCACGGCGGCAGTCACGCGCCACGAGGCCACGACCCCGCGAAAACTGTTCGGCGTGGTCGCGGGCATGGCCGGCATCCTGCTGATCGTCGGCGTCGATGCCTTCCGCGACATCGGCGGCGGCCTCGTCGCGGAGGCCGCCATCGTCGCCGCCACGATCTGCTACGCCTGCGCCGCGATCTTCGGCCGCAGTTTTAAAGGTCTCGATCCCATGGCGCCTGCGGCGGGTTCGCTGCTCGCGGGTGCGGCGGTGCTGATCCCTGCCTCGCTTGTGGTCGAGCAGCCCTGGACGCTGTCGCCGTCGCTGAGTTCCGTGCTGGCGCTGCTCGCGCTGGCGATATTTTCGACCGCAGCGGCGTTCGCGATCTACTTCCGCCTGATCCAGAGCCTCGGCTCGGTCGGCACCACCGCGCAGGCGTATTTGCGCGTCCCCATCGGGGTCGCCATCAGCGTCGCCTTCCTCGGCGAGACCTTGAGCCGGACCGCCTGGATCGGGCTTGCCTGCGTCGTCCTCGGCGTTGCCGCCATGACGATCCCGGCCCGGCAGGCCGCAAGCGTCAAAACGTCATAAATCCTGTGACGAGGGCGGGCAGCCGCCTACGATATTAAGGATATTCCGAGGCGGGAGGCATGTTCCCCCCAGCGTGCAATACGTCGTATATTGGGCTTCCAGTAGCCCGGTCCTCAACGCACCTATGTCCGCCGAATTGACGCCGCCCCCCGAGAAAAAGCGAATTTTTTCGCTGTCCATCGGCCAGTTGACGTTCGGGGGCTTCCTCTTGGTGCTGGCGGTGATCCTCGTCACCTCGACCGTGAGCGTTTTCGCGATCCGGCACATCGACACCACCTTCGCCGAACTGCAGCGGCTGCAGAGCGTCGGCGACCTCGCCGAGGACATCGACCGCCGCATGAACGAGCTGCGGCTCGCCGCGCGCGACTTCGTCACCGACCCCGGCGCCGGCATCCAGTTCAAGCAGGTGGGCGAGGCGGCCTCGACGCTCAGCGACATCCTGAAGAAGACCCGCATCGAGCTCGCGCCCGAGCAGCAGGACATGATCGACGGGGTCACCGAGCGCCTTGCGACCTACCGCAATGGCCTAGAGCGGATCTCGACCCTGATCGACCGCCGTGCCCAGCTGCTCGCGGGCCTGCCGCCGCTGCGCGACCGGTTCGACGCGGCCGTCTCCGGCACCGCGGACCGCGAGCTTGCCTCCCGCCTGTCCGAGGCACAGAGCCGGATTGCGCTCGGATTGCTGGCGCGCAACCCGTCCGCGGCGGAGCAGGCGGCGCAGAACATGCGGACGATGGATGTTGCCGACCCCGCTCTCAAAGCGGCGGTGAACGACTACGCCGAGGCGATCATCGCGGTGGCAGTCCGGGAACGGCAGATCGCCGACATCGACCGCGAGGTGCTGGGCACCGAGGGCCGGCTGATCGGCCGCGTCACCGAGTTGCTGCGCGAGGTCAGCGCCAGACGCGGCCACGTGCTGTCGCGCGATTTCGCCCGCACGCTGACCGAGGCACGCTGGCAGAGCATCGTGTTCGGGACCATCGGCGTGCTGATCGGCATGGTCGCGGCCGCCTTCGTGGTGCGCCGGACGGTTCGCCCGCTGGCCAAGATCGCAAGGTCGATCCGCGCGCTCGCCGCCGGCGAGAAGGACACCTCGATCCCGTCCGCCGACCTCGACAACGAGATCGGCGACATCGCGCGCGCCGCCGAAGTCTTCCGCCGCGCGCTGGAGGAGGCCGACACCGCGCGCGAGGCGGCAGTGCGCGCGCTCACGGAGCAGCGTCTCGCTGAAGAGAGCTACCGAAAGCTGTTCGAGGGCTCGGTTGACGGCATCTACGTCACGACGCCCGCAGGCGACCTCCTCAACGCCAATCCGGCGCTGGCGCGGATGATGGGCTATGACAGCCCGCAGCAGCTGATCGACAGCATCAACGACATCGCCCACACCATCTACGTCCATCCCGAGGCACGCGACGAATATCAGCGGCTGATGGCGCGCGACGGCATGGTGCGCGAGTTCGAGTACCAGGTGCGCCAGCGCAGCGGCAACATCCTGTGGCTCTCCGACAGCGCCACCGGCGTGCGGGACGAGGCCGGCAACATCGTCCGCTACGAGGGCACGCTGCGCGACATCACCGACCAGAAGCGGGCGGAAGACGCCATCGCTGAAGGCCGGCGCCTGCTCCAGCAGGTCATCGACACTGTGCCCGCGGTCATCAACGTCAAGGACCGCGACCTGCGCTACGTGCTGATGAACCGCTACATGGCCGGCATCTTCGGCATCGAGCCCGGCGACGCGCTCGGCCGCACCACCGCGGACCTGATGTCGCGCTATGGCGCGGCCAAGACCGACGAGAACGACAAGCGCGTGCTCAAGCTCCGCAAGGGCCTCGGCTTCTACGAGGAGGAGTACAAGGACGTCGCCGGCAACATGCGGCAATGGCTGGTCAACAAGCTGCCGCTGCTCGACGCCGAGGGCGAGATCGAGCGGATCGTTACCGTGGCGCTCGACATCGGCGAGCGCAAGCGTGGCGAGCAGGAGATGCGGAAGGCCAAGGAATCCGCCGAGACCGCGTTGCGCAATCTGCGCGAGACCCAGGCCTCGCTGATCGAGGCGGAGAAGCTCGCCGCGCTCGGACGGCTCGTCGCCGGCGTCGCGCACGAGGTCAACAATCCCGTCGGCATCAGCCTTACGGTCGCCTCCGCGCTGGAGCGCAAGACTGCGACCTTCACATCGGAAGTCGAGCGCGGCGAGCTGCGCCGCTCCACGCTCAACGACTTCCTCAACACCAGCCGCGATGCGTCCTCGCAGCTCGTGTCCAACCTCAACCGCGCCGCCGAGCTGATCCAGTCGTTCAAGCAGGTCGCCGCCGACCGCAACTATTCGGACCAGCGCTCATTCGATCTCGGCGATCTCACCGAGCAGGTGGTGATGAGTCTGCGGCCCGGCCTGCGCAAGCACAATCTGACGCTCAACGTGGAGTGCCAGCCGGAGCTGACCATGAACAGCTATCCCGGCCCGTACGGGCAGGTGCTGACCAATCTGTTCCTCAACTCGGTGGCGCACGCTTTCCCGGACGGCCGTCCCGGGACGATCGACATCCAGGTGCGCGAGTCCGGCAAGGACAATGTCGAGATCATCTTTTCCGACAATGGCTGCGGCATGTCGCTCGACGTCCGCCGCCGTGCCTTCGATCCATTCTTCACGACGCGGCGCGATCAGGGCGGCACCGGTCTCGGCCTGCACATCGTCTACAGCATCGTCACCAACCGGCTCGGCGGCCGGCTCGATCTCGATTCCGAGCCGGGCGAGGGCACGCGTATCCAGATAATCCTGCCGCGCACGGCGCCGTTGGAGCAGGCGGCGGAGTAATCTAATAGGCTGGTGACTTAATCGGCTTCTGCGAGCTTGTGCAGGGTGGCGCCGAAAATGAGGCTGGCCTTGCCGACGAGCGCCGTGCCCGTCATCTCCGCGCGCGTATCGGTGTAGGTCCCGCTGACGCCGATGCCGACCGGAGCAGGGCCGCCGAACAGCGGATTGTCATCGCCCCGCGGCGAGGTGTGCCGTTGCACCAGCACCTCGCCTTTGAAGGTGTGGCTGTCCTTCACCACGTAGCTGCCGGTGTAATAGAGGTAGGCATCGCCGCCAAGGATCTTGCCGTCGCGGAAAAGAATCACGCCGCTGCCCTTGCCGACTCGACCATCGAGCAGGTTGACGTGGATTGAATAGAGGCCGTTCTTCATCACGTCCCGCGGCCGGCCGCCATCGCCCAATGGCGTAACCGGTAGAGCTTTTATGCCAAAGCACACTCCCTCGCGCAACGCGGCAGTTTGCCGGCCGGAAACAAGAGCCGCGCACCGCAAGCCGTAGTTGTCCCGGCTTGTCTGTGACAGCGCGATGACTGTCTCATTGCCGGGCGAGGCCAGTCGTAGCGAATCAAGTTGGCCCGCGAAATGCATAACCATTGTTGCACTGGCCGCGGGGTGCTGGAGCAAGACAAACGTGAGCAACTGGATCGATTCCGGCGGCGATGAGCCGCGTCTGTACAGTGCGCGTTCCACGAATTGCAAAAGCGAAAAATGGAGGACAGGAAGCACGACGCGCTGGCGAAGCGTGGCGAGGCTGGCTTGCGCCATGGCTCTGATCGCGCTCGCAGCCCCCTTCGGGCACGCGCGCGACCGGGGCCAGTTCGTCAACACCAATGCCGATTTGAAGGCGTGGTTCGACGGCCTGCGCAGCGGCAAGGGGCCATGTTGCTCCGATGCCGACGGCTCGGCGCTCTCCGATACCGACTGGGAGAGCAAGGACGGGCACTACCGCGTCCGCGTCCCGCGGCTTGGCTTTGCGCATGAGGGCCAGCAGCAGGAGTTCGTCTGGGTCGACGTTCCCGAGGAGGCCGTGATCTCGGAGCCGAACCGGGTGGGGCGCACCATGGTGTGGCCGATCTACGGCTACATGGGCGTCACCATCCGCTGCTTTATGCCCGGTAGCATGACTTAGCCGGGCGACAGCGCGCCCGGCGTCACTTCGATCGGATGTGGCGCGCCGCGTCAGGTGTATTTTTTGTCGCGCTCGAGCAGCTCGATCGAGATGCCTTCGGGGCCGCGGATGAAGCAGATGCGCACGCCGGGGCGGATCGTGGTCGGCTCGCGCGTGAAGGTGACGCCCTTGGCCTTGATCTCCGCGGCGACGGCGTCGATGTCCTTCACCGTGAGACCGAAATGGTCGAGGCCCTGATGCGGGTGCGGGGGCGGTGGGTTGACGGCGTTGTCGCCCTCGAGCGCGGCGATGAAGATTTTTGCGCCGCCAAGATTGACGTCGATCCGTCCGGGCGCCTTCACGACCTCGCCGCCGAGGATGTCCCGCAGCCAGTTCGCCGTGGCCTCCGGATCGGGGCTGCGCAGATGGACGTGATCCCAGGTGACGGCGATTGGCATTTCATGTTCTCCCAACGGGGGCTTTGATGTTTGCAGCGCATGTTAGCGGCCTGAGGCAGTGATCGCCACCGTCCTTGCCGACTCGCATGAAGCGCGGGAACCTTAGTTCGTCTGCCGAATTAAGGTAAGCAGTGACCGGGGCCGGGTTCGAACGTGCCCAGGCCGCGATCGGTGATGCCATGAACGCGAGGTTTGACCGGATCGGGATCGGACGTTTCGCCGGAAGTGGTGAGCGACTGGCGCGGGCGGTGACGATCGCGAGCGTCTCATTCGGCCGCAGCCTGCTGTGGTTGCTGGCGGCCATCATCGTCGGCTGCGGCATCTGGATGCTGCTGCCGCTGTCCAAAGGCAACGGCACCGAGCCGGCGAAGTCCGACGTGGCGACGGTCGCGCCAGCTGCACCAAGCGATGCAGGCACGGCGATCTCGCCGGTCACCCAGGCTCAGGCTCCCGCATCCGCCGAGCTCGATCGTCTCAAGATCTCCTCCCAGACGTGGCGCCGCGGCGGCCTCGGCTCGAAGGCGCTGGTGACGTTCACGCTGCGAAACGACAATGACTATGCCGTAAAGGATCTGGAGATCGTTTGCGCATTCGCACGACGCGATGGCAGTCATCTCACCGACCGCAGCCGCGTGCTCGCCGATACCGTCAACATGAAGAGCCGCAAAACCTTTGCGCGCGTGGCTGTCGGCTTCATCAACGTTAATGCCGATCAGGCGAAATGCGCGCTGGTCGCCGCGCGGCGCGCGTGAAGGACGGCGTCTTCCGGTAGCGGAAAAGTTACCGTGCGCGGCTCCCTTCAACTCTTGGCCGAAAAACTTGGCGTTGCCATTTGAACCAAAGGCTGGGTGCAGGAACCAACTAGAGTATCGCCTGTTAAGGCGAAGAGCCCACGCGGGGATTGCGGGGGGCGGAGTGCGGCCCATGCCCATCTTTCGGTATTTCGTCTATGTCGGTGGAGCTTTGCTCGCACTGTTGTTCGCGGTGAACTTCGTCGCGCCGGCTTCGCCCGTTGTGGAGGCGGTTGCGACCGCAGGCAACGATCAGCCGCTGATCCGGATCCGGTCCGACCGGCATCTGCCCGAGCGCGTCGTGCTCGACACCAGCCAGCCGACGATCGCAGCGCCCGTGGTGAAGACCGCAGCCGTTGCGCCGCAGCCGCCGGATACCGCCTCGGCAGCGGCGCTTGCGGAGATGTCGGCCAAGGCGCGGGTGCGCGAGACGTTCGCCCAGTTCACCCCCAGCGTGAAGACCGACGCCGCCGCCCGGAAGGGCGAGGTGAAGCCGCAGGCCCAGGCGGCCCCAGCTCAGCCCAAGCGGAAGGTCGCCAGGGCGCATCCGGCCCCGCAGTATGGTGGGCCGCAGTATGGGCAGTATGGCCGGCCGATGATGGTGGCGCAGCGGCCGCAGTTCGGCTTCTTCAACAGCACCTGGTAACAACGGCTCTGACCCGCCTCGATTCGAGGCGGGAAGGGCTTTTTATTGGCCAGCCTCTCTGCTAATTCGAATCCGTCCGAACGCCGTCAGGTGTGCTGACTTGTCAGCCCCCGGTGCGGCGTTTCTCGGTTGTGGCCCTTACCTCGGGCCAGAGCGCTCGTAGCTCAGCTGGATAGAGCATCGGATTTCGATTCCGAGGGTCGGAGGTTCGAATCCTTCCGAGCGCGCCACTTATTAGGCTGTCCAGCCCGGAGACATAGGTAACGGATCGTACCTAAGAGATGGGTGACAACCTCGTGCCGAACGGGTTGTCGAGGGGTTGCAGGGTCTTCTGCTCCAGGTCGAAATATCCAAGATCATAGTGCAT
>NZ_JAVAYL010000105.1:0-521 GCF_054185225.1 Bradyrhizobium sp. 18BD
GAAGTTCTTCGGCGCCGGCGACGACAAGATCGATGATCCGCTCTATTCGCACCGACCGCGCTTTCGCTCCACCGGATCGGCCAAGCTCTTCTTTTCCACCAGCCTCAAGGAACAGCTCGGCACCTATGATGCAACGGCGGAACTGGCGGCAATGCTGCCGGCGGACTTCCCGCGCTGGCATCCGTTGCACCAGGCGCAATATCTCGAGACCAGCTTCCTGCTGCCGGGATATATCCTTTCCGCGCAGGGCGATCGTATGATGATGGCGAACGGCGTTGAAGGCCGTTTTCCTTTCCTCGACCCGCGCCTCATCGACTTTGCTGCCGCCCTGCCCCCGGACATGAAGCTGCATGGCCTCAGGGAGAAGCATATTCTCAAACAGGCCGCGAAAGGCCTGGTGCCGGAGCCGATCATCGAGAGACCGAAGCAACCTTATCGCGCGCCCGACAGCCAGGCCTTCGCCGCATCTGCGCCGGGACCTCGGCATCACCGACGGTACGGATCCTGTCGGCCGGCGCCAG
>NZ_JAVAYL010000106.1:0-520 GCF_054185225.1 Bradyrhizobium sp. 18BD
TAAATTCGCTAGAATGACCTGTAGAAGAATGATGTGAGGAGTAAATAAATGAATACATTGCAATTATTTAAGCAGGCTTTTTTTTCAGTTTCAGAATTACGGCATGCGAAAAAAATGGCGTTTTGGAAAGTAATTCTCTATGCTGTTTTTTTAAGTGCTATTTTAGCACTACCTATTACCAAACAAGTCTTTTCTGTGCTACAAGAGGTGCAACAAGATGGCCAAAAAATTGCAGAAAAGTTGCCTGACTTTTCTATTGAAAATGGCACGTTGCAAACAAAGGCCAAAGAATCTGGTTTTATTTATCAAACCGACTCGATTATTTTTACGTTTGATCCAGATGGAAAACGTACAGCCGCTGATGTCCGAAAGGATTTAATTGGTAATGCGTTTGGTTTGGCTTTTTTACAAGATGAATTTGTAGTCGCCTTACCGAATTCAGGAGCAACTGAATCAATTCTAGGCACCGACCAATTTATCTTCCCCTATAGTAAAGGAACCTTAGATGGCGTTAACGCTC
>NZ_JAVAYL010000107.1:0-519 GCF_054185225.1 Bradyrhizobium sp. 18BD
CCTCCGCTGGTTTGAAGCATTCCTGAAAAAGTACCTTTTGTACCATCTCCGAAAAAATCCCGGTAAATCGGTGGAATCAGGGCACCGAAAGCCGAACAGAATCCTAATACAATTGACATGCCCAGTGACATTCCCAGATAGCGCATTGATAAACCAAAGGTAAGCCCTCCGATCCCCCAAAGTACTCCCAAAATATAAGTCCAGAAAAGAATAGATGTATCGGTTGCTTTTATAATTTCCATGAAGTCCGGTATCGTAAGAAAGGCGGCGACAAACGGAACAATAAGCCATGAAAAAATCCCGCCGACAATCCAGTAGCTTTCCCAGGACCAGTCTTTTACTTTTTTGAAAGGAATGTAAAAACTTCCGGAAGCAAAGCCACCGATAAAATGATAAATTACACCGAAAAGTACCTGCATCTAAATTTTGAGTTTGAGATATGTAATTGTATTTGAATTATATTTAATTGCACTACAAAGTTACTTTTACGACTTAGGATTACCGTCATGCACCATCATG
>NZ_JAVAYL010000108.1:0-519 GCF_054185225.1 Bradyrhizobium sp. 18BD
TGTCGATAAATAATCATAACCTATATTACCTCCTTTGCTACTCTATGGTTATATTATAAATAACATTTTTATGTGTGACATCAACCTTAAGTATCAACTTTTTATCAGACATAGAACGTATGATTTACTAAGACTATTTATGTATAAAAGTTCTAAATAAATATATATTTATAGAGTCGCCTGGCAGTCATTTGGGAAATATAACATATATGATTAGAGAGGCATCTATCGCAAAAGAATGATAATGATAGAGGTATTGAGCATATAGATGAGTTTAAGTTCATCTTGAAAATAAAGGGTTATTTAGTCATAGATGTAGATGTATAGGAAATATTTGTATGTATTGTTCGATATGTATGAAATTTTCAATAAAAGCTAATAACGCTTATATGTAACTTTCAAATTTAAATTATATACAGAGCATGATGATTATAAAAAAATAACCACATCACATAAATTGAGTTCATACCCAATTTAAGTGGTGTGGCTAATAATGTTGATTTATAGATGAACCGCCTA
>NZ_JAVAYL010000109.1:0-519 GCF_054185225.1 Bradyrhizobium sp. 18BD
GCCCAGAACGTTTCCCTGGATGCTACTATCAAAGCAAAATTTGACGGTATCATTAAATTTGAAGAAGTTCGTACAGCCTCTTCAACTGATCCTGAAGGAAACCCGCCTGAAATTGTAATGGGTCGTTCAGTTGAAGTTCAGATTCTTAACCCTGCTAATGGTCAGGTATTCATTGCGAATAACGTTCCGTCTGGTTCATTCCTTCGTGTGAAAGATGGTCAGAAAGTCAGCAAAGGAGATGAAATCTGCGCATGGGATCCATATAACGCTGTAATCTTATCTGAATCTGAAGGTAAAGTTGAATTTGATGCAATCGAAGAAAACATTACTTATAAAGAAGAAGCTGATGAGCAGACAGGTTTGCGTGAAAAAGTAATTATTGAATCTAAGGATAAAACCAAGAACCCTGCAATTATCGTAATGAGTAAAGGTGGTGAGCCAGTTACTTATAACGTACCGGTAGGTGCACGTCTGGCAGTAGAAAACGGCGCTAAGATTAAAGCTGCCCAGATTCTTGCT
>NZ_JAVAYL010000110.1:0-518 GCF_054185225.1 Bradyrhizobium sp. 18BD
AGGACGGATAATACGCTTTTAGAACGTCAGAGAGGAATTACAATTCAGACAGGAATAACCTCTTTTCAGTGGGAAAATACGAAGGTGAACATCATAGACACGCCAGGACATATGGATTTCTTAGCAGAAGTATATCGTTCATTATCAGTTTTAGATGGGGCAATTCTACTGATTTCTGCAAAAGATGGCGTACAAGCACAAACTCGTATATTATTTCATGCACTTAGGAAAATGGGGATTCCCACAATCTTTTTTATCAATAAGATTGACCAAAATGGAATTGATTTATCAACGGTTTATCAGGATATTAAAGAGAAACTTTCTGCCGAAATTGTAATCAAACAGAAGGTAGAACTGTATCCTAATGTGTGTGTGACGAACTTTACCGAATCTGAACAATGGGATACGGTAATAGAGGGAAACGATGACCTTTTAGAGAAATATATGTCCGGTAAATCATTAGAAGCATTGGAACTCGAACAAGAGGAAAGCATAAGATTTCAGAATTGTTCTCTGTT
>NZ_JAVAYL010000111.1:0-516 GCF_054185225.1 Bradyrhizobium sp. 18BD
TGTCGTACCTCGCTTTAAAGCCAAGCGCACTTTTGAACGATTTCGGCGTTCAAAACTATTTAATAACTCATCATCATTTTTATCAATTGGTGTAATCATAGTCATACGTGGTTGGATGTAGTCTTTTGATAAACCTTCTTTAAATCCTTTATGTTTAAAACCAAGCGCTTTCAAATTTTGCAAAGCATCTGTACCTTTATCAACTTCAACATCAGGATCGATTTTAATTGCATACGCTTTCTCAGCTTTAGCAATTTCTTTTGCACTGTCTAACAATGCATTTAACGCTTCTTTATTACTATAATCAACAACAAAACCACGCGAAATATAACATAGCGTATAAGGTAATTTAGGTACTTTTTTAAAAAGTAACTGCGCAACACCCTGAACTTCACCGTCACGACCTACAGCGATTCTTCGCGCGTACCATCCAGTTAATTTCTTTGTTTCTGCCCATTTCGTTAATTGTAATAAATCTCCATTGGGGTGGGATTTAACAAATGCGTCATGTTCCTG
>NZ_JAVAYL010000112.1:0-515 GCF_054185225.1 Bradyrhizobium sp. 18BD
GGGAAGGCCGAGGCCGTTCGCGAAAGTATGGAGCGGCAGCTCTTCCATCTCTCCCGCCTGGTCGAGGATCTTCTCGACATTTCGCGGATCAGCGAGGGCAAGATCTCGCTTCGGAAAGAGCGGGTAGCGCTGGGCGCGATCCTCCGCTCCGCGATAGAAGCGAGCGAGCCCAATATCGACGCCGCCGACCATGCCTTCACTGTCGATGTACCGGACGAGCCAATCTGGCTCGACGCCGACCATACCCGGATCGCCCAGGTGGTGGCCAATCTTCTCAACAACGCCGCCAAATATACGCCCAATGGAGGCGCAATCTCACTGACCGCACACTGCGCGGACCAGCATGCGGTGATCACGGTTACTGACAATGGCGTGGGTGTCCCGGCCGAGATGCAGTCTCGAATCTTCCAGATATTTGAGCAGGTGGAAGATCACCGCAACCAGGCAGCGGGTGGCCTCGGTATCGGGCTCGCGCTCGTCCGGCAGATTATCGGCCTGCATGACGGATCGATCGC
>NZ_JAVAYL010000113.1:0-512 GCF_054185225.1 Bradyrhizobium sp. 18BD
CCTGACCTTCGGTCGGCTGCTCGGCCAGCGGCTTTCAGGTGGGGTGAACTGATGCTGCCTTCGGTCAATATCCTGCCCGGCGAGCGCCGTTTCTATACCGACGGCCCCGATGGGCAGGTGCATTGCCGAACGCTCGGCGATGGTCCGCCGCTCATGCTGATCCATCAGGCACCCTGGGGGTCGATCCAGTATCGCCGCGCGATGCCGGTACTGGCCGCGGCCGGCTACCGGGTGCTCCACCCCGACATGCCGGGTCACGGCATGTCGGCTCCGCCACGCGAGGCGGCAAGCATCGCCTGCTATGCCGCTGCCGCTGCGGCAGTGATCGATGCGCTCGATCCCGGGAAGCTCGCAGTCGCCGGCCATCATGGCGGCGCGCTGGTCGCCGCACGCCTCGCGGCAACACGGCCTGACCGGGTCGCCGCGCTGATCACCGACAACATGCCCTATTATTCACCTGAGCAACGCACCGAACGCGCTACCGCCTTGCAGGACGTGCAGGAGATCAAGCC
>NZ_JAVAYL010000114.1:0-511 GCF_054185225.1 Bradyrhizobium sp. 18BD
TCAAAAAGCTTTCCCGGCGTAGTAGACGTCCCACTCGGAAAAAGCGTCACGGAAGGCCCGTGCCCGCTGCCGGAGGTCGGACTCGTCAAGCACGTAAAGAGGCGATCCGTATTGCGACAACAGCTCGGTGACGGTCACCCCGGCCACCTCAACGATTCCATCGTCATCACGATCAGTCGATGCTGACCAGAGCGCAGGGTCCAATGCGTTAACGTCATCAGGCAAGGTCAGCCACTGCGGACCGGCAGCTGCGACGTCGGCGTGGACCGAGCCGGCAACGTGCATGTGCGTCATGGTTACACCTTGCCAGAGGCCACCGACACGATCGCAGAGTGTCCATGCTCGCGATCTTGAATGGCGAGCAGCCCACCGGTGCGCTAAACTCCACAGGTGGTCGGGGCCTTCGGGCCTGTCGGCTCCCGTAGCTCAGGGGATAGAGCACCGCCCTCCGGAGGCGGGAGCGAGGGTTCGAATCCCTCCGGGAGCGCTCGAGCTATGTCCTTAGCGGCGT